>JAYVTD010000027.1:0-4774 GCA_043774765.1 Rhizobacter sp.
CCTCGACTTCACTGGCACGCGCCGCGGCGAGGGTGCGCTTGATCGGCTCGTCCCAGGCGTGGAACGCCAGGTTGAACGTGCCCCAGTGCACCGGGAACAGCCGGCGCGCGCGCACATCGACGTGGGCACGCACCGCGTCTTCAGGGCTCATGTGGATGTCGAGCCAGGGCGCACCCGGCCCGTAGGCGCCGACCTTCATGAAGCTCAGGTCGAACGGGCCGAAGCGCTCGCCGATGGCGCGGAAGTGGTCCGAAAAGCCGGTGTCGCCGCTGACGTAGAAACGATGCTGCGGGCCGATCACCGACCACGAGCCCCACAGCGTGGCGTTCTGGTCGCCGAGGCTACGGCCCGAGTAGTGGCGCGAGGGCGTCGAGACGATGCGCACGCCCTTGAGTGATTCTTCCTGCCACCACTCCAGGTCACGCACCTGCGCGCTCGGCACGCCCCAGGCCTGCAGGTGCGCGCCGATGCCGAGCGGCACGAAGAACAGCGTGCCGCGCCCGGCCAGGTGCTGCACGCTGCGCATGTCGAGGTGGTCGTAGTGGTCGTGCGTGATCAGCACAGCGTCGATCATCGGCAGGTCGGCCAGAATGATCGGCGGCGGGTGAAAGCGCTTCGGGCCGAACTCGAACGGCGACGCGAACTCCGAGAACAGCGGGTCGACCAGCAGGCGCACGCCGTCGATCTCGATGAACACGCTGGCGTGGCCGATCCAGAACGCGCGCAGGCCAGATGGCGCTGGCGTGGCCTTCAGGGTTTCGGGCGCGACCGCGAGCACGGGCAGTGCCGACGGCGGCTCGCGCACTTCGTTGCCGAAGAATTGCCCGGTGAATACTGCCCACACGTCGGCGGCGCGGTAGCCGGCCGGCGGCAGCGGGTTCACGAAAGCACCGTTCCGGTACTGCGGGTTGGCCTGTGCGCGCACGAGGCGTTCGCCGCTGAGTCTGGTGCCGAAGGGCGGTGTCGACATCACATAGGTGGTAACGGCAACGAGCAGTACAACGAGCCCCAACAGAACGCCAGCGACCCACCGGCGCCAGCGGCGCGCGCCCGTTCGAGCGTTCATCGCCGCAGCGCGCGCAGCACCGGGGCCGCGCGCAGCTGGCTGACCTCGATGCCGTTCCAGTTGCGCAGGCGCACGTCGCTGAGCGAGCGCATCAGTTGCGCGCTGTCATCGTCGAGCGGCAAGAAGGCCTCGATCACCGCCGCCATCACCACCTCGCAGGCGCGCGCGTTGTTGCCGTCGTCGATCTTGATCGCCACGCCCAGGCCACGTTCCGGCAGCGCCGCGCAGAACACACCTTCGGCGCCGACCTTGCAGAACACACGCTCGCCGAGCTGCTGCATCACGCGTGTGTCGAAACGGCCGCTGCCCGCAACCATGTAGGGCGCCTTGGCGACCGCCGCGCGCAGGCGTTTGGCGGCTTGCGTGTGGCCGCTGCTCAGGCCGGTGCCGGTGCCCACGCGGGCAAAGGCGTGGGCCAGGTGGCGCAGCGGGATCGCGTAGGCCGGGATCGAACAACCGTCGGTGCCGCGTGATGTGGCCGCCAGGTCGAAGCCGGTGGTCGCTTGCAGCGATGCCGTCACTTCGCGCATTACCGGGTGATCGGGCCCGACATAGCCGCGCACGTACCGGCGCAGGTTCGGCCCGTCGCCGTGCAGCGCACACGCCAGGCACAGGAAGCCGGCATGTTTGCCGGAACAGTTGTTGTGCAGCGCGCTCGGCTCCTGGCCCTGCACGGCGAGCGTGCGCGCGGCCGATTCAAGGTAAGGCCAGTGCGCGCCGCATTCGAGCGCTTCCGCATTGAGCCCGGCTTTCGCCAGCATCTTCGCAACGGTTTGCGCATGCACTGCTTCGCCGCCGTGCGAGGCGCAGGCCACCGCGAGTTCTTCGTCGTTCAGGCCGAGCTGGTCGGCCGCGCCGCTGGCCACGAGCGGCAGCGCCTGCAACACCTTCACTGCCGAGCGCGGGAAGATCGGGCGCTCGATGTCGCCGAGCTGCGCCAGCACGGCGCCGTCGGCGTCGAGCACCGCCAGCGCACCGCAGTGGCTCGACTCGATCACGCCACCACGCATCACTTCGACAAGCAGAGGGTTCATGCGCCGAACTGTAGCGCGCGCCGGCGCACCGACAATCGCGCTGCATGTCTGCCACCGCGCTCGCCCTCGTCATCACCGCCGCCCTGCTGCATTCGGTCTGGAACATCGTCGCCAAGAAGGCCGGTGGCGACGACCGGTTTGCGTTGATCACCGCGCTGATGCTGGTCACGCTGTGGGCTCCCGTCGGTGTGTGGGCCTGCTGGGGCGTGCTGCCCGGGTGGGGCTGGCTCGAATGGAGCGTGCTGCTGGCCAGCGCGGTCGTGCATCTCGTGTACTTCACGACGCTGCTGCGCGGTTATCGCTTGTCTGACCTGACGGTCGTGTACCCGCTCGCGCGCGGCACCGGGCCGCTGCTGAGTTCTCTCGGCGCGGTGCTGTTGCTCGGCGAGCGTCTCAGCCTGGTCGGGCTGCTCGGTGTCGTGGCCGTCACGTTCGGCGTGTTCTTCATTGCCGGCGGCCCGACGCTGTGGGCCAAGGTGCACGACCCGGCGCAGCGCCAGCGGGTTCGCACCGGCCTGGCTTATGGCGCGGCCACAGGCGCGTTGATCGCCGGCTACACGCTGATCGATGCGTATGCGGTGAAGGTGCTGTTGCTGTCGCCGATCATGGTCGACTACGTCGGCAATCTGTTCCGCGTGCCCTTTCTGCTGCCGGCCGCGCTGCGCGACCCGGCCGGTTTCAGACTCGCCTGGCACACGCAATGGCGTTACGCACTGGTGGTGGCGGTGCTCGGGCCGCTGGCCTACGTGCTGGTGCTGTATGCGGTGCGGCTGGCGCCGCTCAGCCACGTGGCGCCGGCGCGCGAAGTGTCGATGCTGTTCGCGGCGCTGATCGGCGGGCGCTTGCTCGGCGAAGGCGATCGTGGCTTGCGCATCGCCGGCGCGGCCTTCATTGCGGCCGGCGTGGCGGCGCTGGCGCTTGGGTAGAGTTCGTCGATGACCTCATCCACAACCCCCACGCTTCTCGCCGGGATCGACTTCAGCTGCAACCCGAGCAAACGCAAACCCGTCACCGTGGCGCTCGGCCACCTCGGCGGGCCAGTACTGAAACTTCAGCGCCTCGAAAACTTCAGCACGCTCGACGCGTTTTCCAACTGGCTCGCTGAACCCGGGCCGTGGCTCGGTGCGTTCGACTTTCCGTTCGGCTTGCCGCGGGCTTTCGTCGACGCGAGCGGGCTTGGGGCCAGCTGCGAAGAAGTGCTTCACAACGTGCACGCACGCTGCCCCACACGCATGCAGTGGCGCAGCTTCATCGACGCATGGGGCAACACGCAGCCCGCCGGCCAGCGCCTGCTGCACCGCCGCACCGACACGGCGCTGCAAGGGCTGAGCTCGACCAGCCCGCTGCAGACACGCTACGTGCCGGTCGGCTTCATGTACTACGAAGGCGTGGCGCGGCTGATCGAAGCCGGCGTGACGCTGCCGCAGATGCACGCCAGCGACCCGGCGCGCGTGGCCGTGGAAGGCTACCCCGGCTTGCTGGCGCACGAGTTGATCGGCCGGCGTTCGTACAAGAACAAGGACGAACCCGAGCGCCTGATCGCGCGCAAGGAAATGATGGACGCGCTCGAACAGGGGCGCACGCGGCTGGACTTGCGTTTGCGCCTGACGCACGCCCAGCGCGACCACGTGATCGACGATGCGAGCGGCGACCGGCTCGACGCCGTGCTGTGCCTGATGCAGGCGGGGTGGGCGAGCATGCGGGCGGGGTACGGTCTGCCCGAAGGCATCGACCCGATCGAAGGCTGGATCGTCAGTGCCTGAGCGGGTGGGGCCGCCGTGGCACCCGCACCCGCAGGCTCGGCGTTTGTGAAGCGAACCCGCCGCCGCGAACGGCTGGTCTGCGGTTTTCTGCATTTCGTCGCATAGGGGTGTCGTTCCGGGCCGGCCCCTGTCACGATGCACGGTATCGAAACTCCGGTCGTGACAGCCGCTCACGCCCCGAGCTTGCGCCACCACAGGAGCCATCACCATGGACGCAGCGCCCGCGACGGAGCCGTCAGCGAACCCGCCCAGCCCCGCACCGTTCGCACCCGTCGCCACGGGCCAGCGCATCGAGGCACTCGATGTCGTGCGCGGCTTCGCGCTGCTGGGCATCTTCCTGATGAACATCGAGTGGTTCAACCGCCCCTTCGCGGCCTTCAACGAGGGCATCCCGCGCGGGCTGTCGGGGCTGGACTGGCTGGCGAGCTGGTTTGTTGCCTACTTCGTGGCTGGCAAGTTCTGGACCATCTTCTCGCTGCTGTTCGGCATGGGCTTTGCCGTGATGCTGGTGCGTGCCGAGCGCGCGGGCCGGGCGTTCACGAAGGTCTACCTGCGCCGCATCCTGGCGCTCGCCGTCTTCGGTGCGGTGCACTTCATCTACGTGTGGGACGGTGACATCCTTTTCAGCTACGCCGTGGGTGCGCTGGGGCTGCTGATCGTGCTCTACGGCCGGGCGCGGCCCATCCTGATCGGCTGCGCGGTGCTGGCGGGTCTGGGCTTCATTCCGGAGGCCGACGCGTTTTTCGGCGTCGCCGGCGGGCTGGCGACCATGGGCATGCTGGCACTCTACCTGCGGGGCAAAAAGCGGCTCAGCTGGCGTGGGGTTTCGATGCCCGTGTTCTGCTTCATCCTGTTGCTGGCCGGTGTGCTGATGTCCATCGCCGCACTCGTGTTCTGGGTCCTGCCCAACG
>JAYVTD010000028.1:0-7546 GCA_043774765.1 Rhizobacter sp.
GCCGAGTCTGTGGGCGACGAATGAAGAATGACTTAAGGGCGGCGACCGGCCGGTGCATCCGCGCTCCCGGTGCGACACGGTGCCATGATCGGGCCGACATGAGACTGCTTCTGATCGAGGACGACCTGATGATCGGCCGTGCCGTTGTGAACGGATTGAGCCAGGCCGGCTTCGCGGTCGACTGGGTGACCGACGGCCGCAGCGGGCAGGGTGCTGCAGCGAACGGCGTCTACGACTGCGTGGTTCTCGATCTCGGCCTGCCGCAGCTCGACGGCTTGGCGCTGCTGCAGGGCCTGCGCGCCCGCAAGGACACGGTCCCGGTGCTGATCATCAGTGCGCGCGATGCGATTCCCGACCGCATCGCCGGGCTCAATGCAGGCGCCGACGACTACCTGCTCAAGCCCTTCGATCTCGACGAGCTGGTGGCGCGCGTGCGGGCGCTGCTGCGCCGCCACGCGGGCGCGGCTTCGCCGGTGCTGAGTGTGGGACTGCTGAGCCTGGACCCGGTGCAGCGCACTGTGGTGCACGACGGACGCGAGCTGAATCTCACGGCCAAGGAGTTCGCGCTGCTCGAAGCCCTGCTGCATCGGCCCGGCGTGGTGCTCTCGCGCGAGCGCCTGGAAGAGTCGATGTACGCCTGGGGTGACGAGGTCGGCAGCAACGCGCTGGAGGTTCATCTGCACAACCTGCGCCGCAAGATCGGCGGCCAGTTCATCAGGAATGTGCGTGGCGTGGGCTACCGGATCGTCGAAGAGTGAAGCGGCCCTCGATCCGCCGCCGGCTGATGGTGTGGGTGCTTGGCGCGCTGTGTGTCGGTGCGGCGATCCTGGTGCTGGCGGCGTACTGGCTCACGCTCGGCGAGATCGACGAGGTGCTCGACGAGAGCCTGCGGCAGACCGCGCTGCTGCTGGCCGACTGCGATCTCGCCCACGCACTGCCCGCCGAGCCGGCGCTGCCTTCGGTAGCGTCGTCGGACACCGAGTCGATGCTCGTGGCCATGGCACGCTCACCCGACGGCAGGTTGCTGTTCTCGTCACAACCCGAACTGCCGTTGCGTTTTGCCGCAACACCGGGGGCTTCGGTGCAGACCGCCAACGCCAGGCTCTGGCATGTATTCACGATCGTGCAGAGCGACCGGATCATCCAAGTCGCGCAGCCGACCTCGGTGCGCCGCGAGGACGCCGCCGAATCGGCCTCGCAGCTGCTGGCGCCGTTGTTGGTGCTGATCCTGTTGATCGGCGCCCTGCTGGTGGTCGCGCTGCGGCGCGGCCTGCGGCCGCTTGCGATGGTAAATGCCGCGCTCGCCGAGCGCAGCGCCAGCTCGCTGGCGCCGCTGGACCTGCGCGACGTGCCGACTGAAGTGCTGCCGCTGGTGCACACCCTGAACGACCTGCTGCAACGCCTGAGCGCCGCCTTCGATCTGCAGCGCCACTTTGCCGCCGATGCGGCCCACGAGCTGCGTTCGCCGGTGACGGCCCTGCAGTTGCAGGTGCAGTTGCTGGCGCGCAGTTCGTGCGAAGCTGAGCGGACGGCGGCTACGGCCGAGCTGGCTGCGGGCATTCGTCGCGTCAGGCGGCTGATCGAACAGCTCCTGAGCTTGTCGCATGCCGAAGCCGACGAAACGAGCGCCGGCCGGTCCGCGCGCCGCCCGGTGCGCCTGGGCGACCTGGCCCGCGCCGCCGTGGTGCGTTGGAGCGTCGACGCGGAGCGCCGCGGCATCGACCTGGGCGCCGACGCCGACGACAGCGTGGCCGTCGAGGGCGATGCTGGCCAGCTCGAGATCCTGTTGGGCAACCTGGTCGAAAACGCGATCCGCTACACGCCGGCTGGCGGGGTCGTCGATGTCGTGGCCGGCCTGATCCACGGGGCGCCGACGCTCAAAGTGGTCGACAACGGCCCCGGTATTGTCGAGGCTGAACGCGCCCGCGTCTTCGACCGTTTTTACCGCAGCCCGCGGGCCCTGGCGGGAGCCGAGGCCGGCAGCGGCCTGGGTCTGGCGATCGTCAAGACCATCGCCGACCGGCACGGCGCCACGGTGTCTTTGCAGGCGGGCCCCGAGGGCACAGGGTTCGTGGTGAAGGTGGTTTTCGCCTCGTCGGCGTGAGTCATTGCGCCGGCACCGCGGCCGCGTCGCAGCGCCAGGCCGAAACCGTGCCGGCAGCCGGCCGCATGACATGCCACAGGGCCACGTCACCAGAGCGGTAGACCGGGCGCAGCGTGGCGAGCGGGCCTGTGGGTGCGGCAGCGGGCCATGGTCCGATGACCCAGCTGCTCGGCGTGCGGCAGAGCAGCGCGTCGAGTTCCGCCGTCGGCAGCAACAGGCGTTGCGACCCGGCGGGCGCGAAATGCAATGCATCGGTCAACTCTCGACGCCAGCTGTCCTTCGCCACGGCCGGTCCAGACCAGTCGTCCACGACGCTTGCCGGCGCTTCGAGACCGGCATAGAACGCCACGTCGTAGTGGTAGTCGCCGATGAAGATTACCGGCTCGCCGTGCCCGCGAAAGGCGCGCATCTGCACCGCGAGAGTCTGAAGCGACTTCGGCTGAAAGTAGTGCGCGGCGACGCTCATCGAGACACAGACCGTGGCCGCCAGCAGCAAGGTCATGCCGCGCAGGCGCTCGATGGCCACGCCATGCCTGGCGAGCCGACCCGATGCCGCTGCACGCTGACCGGCGAAGCGAACCGCATCGGCCACCAGGAAGGCCAGCGGCGGCAACGCGGGGAGGATGTAGCCGATGAGCTTGGAACTCGGGATCGAGAAAAACACTGTGACGACCGCGAGCCACACCAGCATCAGCGTGCGCACGTCCGAGGGCTGGTGGCGTTTCCCAGGCCCGCGCAGCAAGCGCACGACGAGCCAGGGCGACCAGGGGAGTGCGAGTGTGAGCAGCGCCAAGGGATAGAACCAGAACGGCTGCACGCTGTTGAAGCCGCTTGAGGTGAAGCGCTGCAGATGCTGAACGATGAAGAAGTAGTGGTCGAAGTCTGGGAAGCGCTTTTGCATCGCCACGAACCATGGCGCCGCAACCGCCAGGCAGAGCAACCAGCCGGGAGCCCACAGCAGCAGGGCGAAGACCTTTCCCAGGCGCCGCGTCGCCAGGCCCCAGGCGAGCACCACGATCGCCGGCACGACGGCCCCGATCAGGCCCTTGGCGAGCACGCCGCAGCCCACCGCGACGAAGGCGAACGCGAGCGCACGCCTGTGCGGGAGCGCGCCTTCGCGTGACAGCGCCGCATGCGCGGTCAGCAGGACGGCGATCGAGATGCAGGCGGCCACCAGCATGTCCAGATTGGCGTACTGCGCGCCGCCGTAGTACAGCGGCAGCGTCGCCAGAACGAGCACGGATGCCCATGCCCGGCTCGCACCGTCCCAGCGCCGCACGAAAGCGAACAGGCCGGTCGCCGCAATCGCCGCGGCCAGCACCGACGCGAGCCGTGCTGCCGCGACACTGGGGCCGAACACCTGCATCGATGCGGCGGTGATCCAGTAGAACAGCGGCGGCTTGTGAAAGAACGGCAGGCCGTCCAGCGTGGGCACCCACCAGTCGCCGCTGCGAAGCATCTCCCACGCCATGCCGACGTAGCGGCCTTCGTCCGGAATGGCCAGCGGCCGGAGCCATGCGGTTGCACCGAACCACGCGAAACCGAGGACGAAGCAGGCCAGGCACTCGAGCAGCCAACCAGGGCGCGAGTCGGTCAAGCGCAAGACGGGCACCACGCTTGAGGCAGGTGCTGAGGTACTGATGGAGTTCATGGCAAGAGCGGTCGCAGCGAATCACTGCCGGCCGAGTCTTGCGGTTGGGCGATTAAGTTCGACTTAAGCGCGAGGTTCCGCGCAGGCCTCCGATCAGGGCCGATTCCGCTGTCTGCGTACTTGGCGCTGCGGCGGGGTGGCGCCGAACCAGCGCGCGCGCGTGGCACTTGATCGTCCCCAAGCGCAGGCAAGTCACCTGCCTCGCGGTGCCACCGTCGCGGGCTGGGGTGCGGCTTCAACCGCCGCTCGCCCTGGAGGTTCTGCGCCCCGCCGGCCTTTGGCATCCACGCGGGCACATGCTCCGGGCCAGGCCGACGTTCCCCGAGATCGAGGAGCAGTCAGATCGTGGTCACGGCCTACCGGCTCACCCGCTCGTTTTCACTCGCGCCTTTCAGGCGCGCGATGAGTTCTTCGACGATGGCAGCTTCCGGCGCTGCCAGCAAGCTTGAGCGCAGGCGCTGGTTTCGCTCCAGCTCGCGCATTCGCCACTCGAGTTCGCCGACGAGCGTGATGATCTCGACACAGGTGCCGGGATCCGCCAGCGCAGCCAGCTCGCCGAGCACGCCCGCCGCGTTGTCGGCATCCAGCCCCGTGCTTGAAAACGACGACTGGACGCGCAGGATGCGCTGCGGCCCGGTCTCGAGCACGGCACGCAGGCCCGGCGCCGCGGCGGCGATGTGCCCGTCGATTCAGGCGCGTGATTCGCCGAATCGGCGCAGGGTGTCTGCGATCCGGACGACACGCGGAACGGCTGCCTCGATCGGGGCCGGGGAGGCCACACCGAGCGCCACCTCGGGCGCGGCCCGCCCGGCAGCGGCCAGCGCATCCAGCAGCGCCGGGCTGAACTCTCCGGGCATCAGGCGGGCGGCCATGCTGGCCCGGGCCAGCGACGCCGAGTCGCCTTCGACGAGCGCCATCATCAGCTCGGCGGCGGCCAGGATTTCGCCGTTCAACGTGAATGTGTCGCCGCCGACTGCGCGCGGGTAACCGAACCCGTCCAGGCGCTCGTGATGCAGCAGCACGGCGTCGGCCACCCCATCGCCTGCGCCGACCATGTCGCGCAACACCCGGTGCCCGACCAGCGGGTGCGTGACGATGTGGCGCCACTGGCTGGCGTCGAGCTTCGTGTTCTTGCCGAGGTCGGCCGGGTCGATGTAGAGCTCGCCGACATCGTGCACCAGGCCGGCCGTGCCCAGCAGCCGTTGGCGCTCGACGTCGCCGGGCGCAAGCCTTCGCCCCAGCGACAGCGCGATCATCGCCACACCGACCGCGCGGCTCAGCCGCGCTTCCTGGTCTTGTGCATAGACGGTCAGCAGCGACTGCATCGGCACCGACAGCGTGACGGCGGCGAGCGAGGCTGGTGCACTCCGCGCCCGCTCCGGCGCGCACAGCGCATGCAGCAGCGGGTGTTGATCGAGCAGCGCCTCGCCGAGCGGCGCGAAGCGGGCCGAGAGCACGCCGTCGGCAACCTGCACGCAGTCCTCGAGCGGCTTGCGAAGCTTGTGTTCGAGCAGCCGGTCACGCGCCCCGGCGTCGACGCGTGCCCCTTCGCCAGCAGCTTGATGCCGTTGCTGGTGACGATGTCCTCGGTCGCCAGCAAGTCGTGCGTCTGTGCCAGGGCCACCATGTGATTCAGGTCATGCGGATTGACAGGTTCGGCGGCGGTTTCGCTCATGAGTCTCCTTGGTCTTCGATCAGCGCCGCAGTTCCAGCTTCAGCGGTCCGCTGCGTTCCCACAGCGCCAGCTCTTCGTTCAGCAGGTGGCGCGTGCGCGGGTTGGCTTCGCTCCAGCCGGGCGCGAACTCGATCTGCGCGCTGACGCCGTTGCGGCCCAGGCTCATTGCATCCGCCGTCACTTCGCCGCGCGCGTGGCAGGTGATCACGCCCAGCCGCAGGCACAGCACCTGCCAGGCGAAGTCTTCGCGCGTCAGGCTCTCTTCGATCTTGCGCAAGCCGCCGCGCTGCCCCAGCACCAGCTCGCCGACGCGGCGCAACTGGCTTTGCGAGAAGCCGGCCGCATCGACGTGCGACAGCACGTAGGCGCTGTGGCGGTGGTGGTCGTGGTGCGAGACCATCATGCCGATCTCGTGCAAGGCGCAGCCCCACAGCAGTTCGCGCCGTGCCTCGACCGTGGCGCGTGGTTGCACGCTCTCGTACAACGTCTGCGCAATCCGCGTGACCCGTTCGGCCTGGTGGGTGTCGACCATGAAACGGCGTTGCAATTCGCGCACCGACGCGTCGCGGATGTCGTGCCCGTCCTGCGGCAGCTCGGTGGCGTGCAGGCGCTCGTCCAGATCGAAGATCACACCCTGGCGCAGCGCTCCGCGCGCCGGCAGCAGGGCCTGGATGCCGAAGTGTGTGCACAGCGTGTAGAGGATCGACAAACCGCCGGCGATCACGGCGCGGCGGTCTTCCTTCAAGCCGGGCAGGGTCAGCTTCTCGACCCTGCCGGCGCGCAGGCACTGCTCCATCAGCCAGCGCAGGGCGTCGGGCGTGATGCGGCCATCGGTCACGCCGCTGGCGCCGAGCAGCTGCGAGACCGCACCGACGGTGCCCGACGAACCGAGCGCTTCCTGCCAGTGCACGGCGGCGAACGGTTCGAGCGCTTCTTCGAGCTCGGCACCGGCCGCGACCTGGGCCCGGCGAAACGCTTCTTCGGTGAAACGGCCTTCGCCGAAATACTTGAGCGACAGGCTCACGCTGCCGACCTGGAACGACTCGGCCCGGATCGGCTTGCGCCCGTGGCCGAGGATCATCTCTGTCGAGCGCCCGCCGATGTCGACGACCAGGCGCGCAACCGAAGAAGGCTGCAAGCGCGCGACCCCGGCGTAGATCAGCCGCGCTTCTTCGCGGCCCGAGATCACCTCGATCGGAAAGCCGAGTACGGCCTGCGCACGCGCCAGGAACTGGTCGCGGTTGCGGGCCTCGCGCAGCGTCTGCGTGGCCACGGCCCGCACCTGCGGCGCGACGAAGCCTTTCAGCCGCTGCGCGAAGCGCGCCAGGCAGGCCAGGCCGCGCATCGTGGCTTCTTCGGTGAGCAGGCCGTTGAGGTCGAGCCCGGCGCCCAGGCGCACGGTTTCCTTCAGGTAGTCGATGCGGCGGTAGCGGCCGTCGATCAGCTGGCCGATCTCGAGCCGAAAGCTGTTCGACCCCATGTCGATGGCGGCGAGCTGGCCGGGCCAGCGCGAGGCCGGGTCAGTGCTTGAAGACGCGGTGCGATCCATGCGGCATTGTCAGTGCAAACCGCAGGGTCGCCGGCGTGCGCCGGGCGGTGCGCGGCCTCCTAGAATGGCGCTTGCGCCGTCTGCGCTTTCTGGAACCCCCATGTCGTCAGCCCCAGTCGAAAGCCCGTCCCGGCCGTCCGAGTTTGCCCGCAGCGGCGTTGTGCGCCAGACGTTCGCGTGACGCTGCTCTACATCCTCATCGCCACCTTCGTCGGCGGCCTGCTGTCGGTCGTGATCGCCGCGAGCCTCACGGCGACGGTGCTGTCACGTGTGGTGCAACACCTGGTGAGCCTGTCGGCCGGGGTGTTGCTCGGCACCGCGCTGCTCGACGTGCTGCCCGAAGCCTTCGAGAGCAAGGCGAGCCCGCAGGCGCTGTTCGGCACGCTGCTGGGTGGCCTGCTGTTCTTCTTCCTGCTGGAAAAGGCCGAGCTGTACCGCCACAGCCACCACCACGAAGGCGACGAGCATCACCACCACCACGGCTTCGACAAGCACCAGGCCGGGCGCGGCGGCTGGAGCGTGATCATGGGCGACAGCATCCACAACTTCTGCGACGGCATCATCATC
>JAYVTD010000029.1:0-5254 GCA_043774765.1 Rhizobacter sp.
CGGAGTGCGTATTCATCATCAATCTCCTGCGTTTGGTGAAACAATCATCGTCGTTTCTGCACTGGTAATCCAATGAAACACCGGTCGCTCATTGATGCGAATTTGATATGAGTACTCGTTCCAGCCGCCCGCTCTCGCTGAGCAACCTGCGCGCTTTCGAAGCGGTGGCCCGGCGTCTGAGCTTCAGCGACGCGGCCGACGAGCTCTTCGTCACCCAGTCGGCCATCAGCCGCCAGATCAAGGGGCTGGAAGACGAGCTCGGCGCGGCCCTGTTCGTGCGCGGCACACGCCATGTGGAGATGACGCAGAGCGGCCAGGTGCTGTTGCGCTCGGTCGAAGCCGGCCTGCAGAAGATCGACGCCAGCGTGCGTCAGATCCGCCAGGTGCGCAGCCGCAAGCGCGTCAGCGTCACGACCTTCGCGTCGTTCGGCTCGCTCTGGCTGCTGCCGCGCATCGAGGCCTTCCAGCGCCTGCACCCCGACATCGACATCCGCGTGTCGGCCGCCGACCAGATCGCCGACCTCGACGACCCCGAGCTCGACCTGGCGCTGCGTTACTGCAGCCCGGCGCAGGCGCCGGCCGGCGCGCTGCGCTTGTTCGGCGAGGTGCTGACACCCGTGGTGAGCCGCTCGCTGGCCGAGCAGATCCGGCGCGGCGAAGCACCGCCGCTGTCGAGCGCCGCCGACCTGGTGCAGCACACGCTGGCCGAAGAAGACGACACCAAGTCGAGCACCGAGTACCTGAGTTGGCGGCGCTGGCTCACGCTCAACGGCCAGCCGGCCCTGCAACCGAAACGCTGGCTCTACCTGAACTTCACCTACCAGCAGGTGCAGGCCGCACTCGCCGGCCACGGCGTGGCGCTGGCCCGTGTGGCGCTGGTGTTCGAGGCCTTGCAGCGCGGCGAGCTGGTCGAACCCTTCGGCCCGACCGGGCGCATCGACAGCCCGTACATGTACTGGCTGGTCAGCGCCCCTACCAGCCGCGCGCGGCCCGAAGTGAAACAGTTCTGCGACTGGGTGCTCGACCAGGCCGCACTGACGCGCGCGGCCATCGGCGACACCGGCCTGACCTGAACGGCCCAGCTCCTTACACCACGCCCTGTTCGGTGACGATCAGTGTCAGCGCCTGGTCGTGGGCCTGCGGTTCGAACGACGCGGCATTCAGCTCGCTGATCGACCACGCCACCCCCACCGAAGTCACGTCCGAATGCAGGGCCAGCCAGCGGTCGAAGTAGCCCCCGCCGTAGCCGAGCCTGAAGCCCTCACGCGTGAAGCCGAGGCAGGGCACGAGCACCACGTCGGGCACCACTTCGGCACCGCTGGCGGTGAAAATTCCGCACTCGTCGCGCAGCGTGGGCAGCGCACCGTTCCAGCGCCGGTAGTGCATCTCGACCGGCTTCTTGCGCACGAACGGCAGCGCCAGCGGGCATGTTGCAAGCAGGGAGTCGGCTGCCAGCAGCGCGGGTGCGTTAAATTCGGACCGGATCGGCCAGTAAAGGCCCAGCAGTTCGGGCTCGAGGTCGATCAAAATGGAACTCAGACCTCTCGCCAGGGCTCCATCGGCAGCGGCAGCCTGCGGGCCGCCGACAAATTCGTCGCGCCGCGCCAGCAAGGTCTGGCGCAGCGCCTTTCGGGCTTCAAGGCCCGCTTCGATGGATTCAGAACTCAAGATGATCCCGTGATGACGTTGAAACCCACTCTCGAATCAGTATATGGGCGCCCCCGGCGCGCCCTGGTGGTCATGCTGATCGGTGCCAGCCTGCTCGGCGTGGCGCCGGCCGCCTGCGCACAGAACAACGACGCCAATATCACCGACGCCCGCGAGGCGCTGCGCAAAAAAGACCGCGCGCGCCTGACCGTGACCCGCGCCGTGGCGCTGGCGGCCAACCACCCACTCGCGATGTGGCCCGACTACTGGGAGCTGACGAACCGCATCGGCGAAGTGCAGCAGGCCGAGGTCAACGAGTTCGCGGCGCGCTGGCCCGGCACCTATGTGGAAGACCGATTCCGCAACGACTGGCTGCTTGAGCTGGGCAAACGCCGCGACTGGGTCAACTTCGCGGCCGAGTTCCCGCGCTTTCGCATGAACGACGACCGCGAGGTCAGCTGTTATGCGCTGCTCGTCGATCACGTCGGCGGCAAGGACGTGCGCGACGCGGCACTGTCCAACTGGCTCGCCCAACGTGATGCCGACGATGGCTGTGCGCTGCTCGCCGCCACGCTGGTCGACGCGAAACAGTTCAGCACCGCCGACGTGTGGCGCAAGGCCCGTTTCGCGATCGACGCCGGCCGGCCGCGGGCCGCGCGCCAGGCGGCGGTGATGATCAGCGTGGCCGCGGGCAGCGCGGTCACCGAACTCGCCGAGAACCCGGCGCGTTACATGGCGCGCAGCGCCTCGGCCGTGTCGCGCACCAACGCCGAGCTGACGCTGCTGGCTCTGATGCGCATGGCGAGCAACGACCCCGAAGCCGCGTCAGGCCAGCTCAGCGAACGTTGGGAGCGCGCCCTGCCCGCCGATCTGGCCGCCTGGGGCTGGGCTTCGGTAGCCAAACAGTCGGCGATGAAACTGCAACCCGAAGCCGCCGACCACTACCAGCGTGCCGCGCTCAGCGCAGCCCGGGCCGGGCGCGAGCTCGACTGGCCCGATGACACGCTGGCCTGGAAAGTGCGCGCCGCATTGCGCGCCGACAACGGCAGGGCGCGCTGGCAGCAGGTCATGCAGGCCATCAACGCGATGGGCTCGGCCGAGCAGCGTGACACGGCCTGGGTCTACTGGAAGGCCCGCGCGATGCTCGCCATCGCCGGCGATTCACAAGACACCGAGTCGATGCGCAGCAGCGGGCGCGAGTTGCTCGGCAGCATTTCGAACCAGGTGAACTTCTACGCCGCGATGGCGGCCGAACATCTTGGGCAGACGGTGTTCATGCCGGCCCGGCCCGAGCCGCCGACACCCGAAGAGCGTGTGGCCACCTTGCAGAAGCCCGGCTTGGTGCGCGGCCTGCAACTCATCAACCTCGGCCTGCGCAGCGAAGGCGAGCGTGAATGGAACTTCACGCTGCGTGGCATGAACGACCGCGAACTGCTGGCCGCGGCGCAGCTCGCCTGCGACCGCGAGGTCTACAAGTCCTGCATCAACACCAGCGACCGCACCCGCGGCGAGATCGACATGACACAGCGTTTCCCGACGCCGCATCTGAAGGAAGTGACGATGCATGCGCGCGAGATCG
Source organism: Rhizobacter sp. (assembly GCA_043774765.1). GTDB lineage: Bacteria > Pseudomonadota > Gammaproteobacteria > Burkholderiales > Burkholderiaceae_C > LMDS01. The sequence continues at coordinate 3,227 of JAYVTD010000029.1, forward strand.
GTGTCGACGTGGCTTACGTCTACGGCCTGATCCGCCAGGAGTCGCGCTTCATCATGGACGCACGTTCGGGTGTGGGCGCTTCCGGCCTGATGCAGCTGATGCCTGCCACCGCGCGCTGGACGGCGAAGAAGATCGGCCTGCCCTACACGCCCGACCTGATCACCGACCGCGACACCAACATCAAGCTCGGCACCTCGTACCTGAAGCTCGTGCTCGACGACTTCGGTGGCTCGCAGGCGCTGGCCGCCGCGGCCTACAACGCCGGGCCGGGCCGCCCGCGGCGCTGGCGCGACGGGCCCGCGCTGGAAACGGCCATCTGGGCCGAGAACATCCCGTTCCCCGAGACGCGCGACTACGTGAAAAAGGTGCTGAGCAACGGCAGTTACTACGCTGCGGTGATGACCGGCCAGGCGCCATCGTTGAAAGCGCGGCTCGGGCGCGGCGTGGCACCGGCCGGCGCCAACGCCATCGAGAACAAGGACCTGCCGTAGCGCTGGCCAGAGTCCCGAGAGCGGGCGCGCATCAATCGCATGCGCAAACGTCAAGCCTGACGCGCACGCTGGCGGTTAGCATGCCGCTCTTGCATCGAAAGAGGCGGCCATGCAGCTCTACATCGGCAACAAGAACTACTCGTCGTGGTCGATGCGGCCGTGGGTCCTGCTCAAGCAGGCCGGCATAATGTTCGACGAGGTCAGGCTGCGCTTCGACGCGTTTTCGCCCGACTCGAAGTTCAAGACCGAGCTCGCGCGCATCAGCCCTGCCGGGCGGGTGCCGGTGCTGGTCGACGGTGACCTGACAGTGTGGGACACGCTGGCCATCGCCGAATACCTGGCCGAACGTTTCCCCGAAAAGAAACTCTGGCCGCAGGATGTGAAAAGCCGCGCCCGCGCGCGCAGCGTGTGCGCCGAAATGCACTCGGGCTTCGGTTCGCTGCGCAGCCATTTCCCGATGAACATCGAAGCGGCTTTGCCCGAGGTGGGCACGCGCGTGCTGGCCGAGCAGGCCGGCGTGCGCGACGACCTGGCGCGGCTCGTCGGCATGTGGTCGGCTTTGCTCGATACCAGCGCAGGGCCGATGCTGTTCGGCGCCTTCGGCATCGCCGACGCCTTCTTCGCGCCGGTCGTGATGCGCCTGAACACCTACCGGGTGCCGATGCCGGCACCGATCGCGGCCTACATGCAGCGCGTGACGGCCTTGCCCGGCGTGCAGGCGTGGATCGGCGACGCGCTGGCCGAGCGCGACTTTCTGGACTTCGAAGAGCCCTACCGCTCCCAAGCCTGAGAGCAGCGTCACGCCGGCCCTAAACTGCCCGGCATGAAACGCTATCTGGTCGGTGGTGCGGTACGCGATGCGCTGCTCGGGCGGCCCGGCCTCGACCGCGACTGGGTCGTCGTCGGCGCCACGCCGCAAGCGATGCTGGACGCGGGCTACAACGCGGTCGGGCAGGACTTTCCGGTGTTCCTGCACCCGCAGACCCACGAAGAACACGCGCTCGCACGCACCGAGCGCAAGACCGCGCCGGGTTACCGCGGCTTCGAGGTGCACGCCGACCCAAGCGTCACGCTCGAAGACGACTTATTGCGGCGCGACCTCACCATCAACGCGATCGCGCAGGACGAAAACGGCGCCTTGATCGACCCGCATGGCGGTCGGCGCGATCTGGCAGCGAAAGTGCTGCGCCATGTCTCTCCGGCCTTCGCCGAAGACCCGGTGCGCATCCTGCGCCTGGCGCGCTTCGCAGCACGCTTCGACGACTTCGCCGTGGCGCCCGAGACACTGGCGCTGATGCGGCAGATGGTCGAAGCCGGCGAAGTGGACGCGCTGGTCCCCGAGCGGGTCTGGCAGGAGCTGTCGCGTGGCCTGATGGAGAGCAAACCTTCACGTTTGTTCGACGTGCTGCGCGCTTGCGGGGCGCTCGCCCGTTTGTTGCCCGAAGTCGAGCGCCTGTGGGGCGTGCCGCAGCGCGCCGACTACCACCCCGAAGTCGACACCGGCGTGCACCTGATGATGGTGCTCGACATGTCGGCG
>JAYVTD010000030.1:0-3797 GCA_043774765.1 Rhizobacter sp.
CTGACGATTGGGAAGTGATGATCGAACATGTGATGGCGTTGCCGGGCGCTTCAAAGGCTCTGACGTAAACCCCAGATCGTTGAGACGACTGGGCTTACCTGTTTCCCTGCGCTGATCAGCGCGCTCCGACCCCGCCCATCACCTTGGCGCGCAGCCGGCGCATGCCACGAATCCAGCGGTCGTAGTCGGCCGTCTTGCGCTGCAGGAAGGTCAGCACTTCGGGGTGCGGCAGCACCAGAAAACGTTCTTCGCGCATCGCGTTGACCACTGTGATCGCCACCGCTTCGGGCGTGAGCGCATCGGCACCGAGGAAACTGTGCGCGCGCTGGTTGCCGTCCTTGCCGAGCAGCATCGGCGTCAACACGCCTTGTGGGCACAGGCAACTCACGCGAATGCCCTTGTCGCCGTGGGCGATCGAGAGCCACTCTGCGAAGCCGACGGCCGCGTGCTTGGTGACGGAGTAGGGCGCTGCGTTGACCTGGCTCAGCAGCCCGGCGGCCGAAGCCGTTTGCACCAGGTAACCCTCGCCGCGCGCGATCATCTGCGGCAGCACGGCGCGAGCGGCGTACACATGCGCCATCAGGTTCACGTCCCAGTGGCGCTGCCACTCCGAGTTACTCGCGTCTTCGTCGGCGCGCGCGATGATGCCGGCGTTCGAGCAGAACACGTCGACCTGGCCGAAGCGTTCGGTCGCGGTCTGCACGAGCTGCTGCATTTCGCTTTCCGAAGCCACGTTCACACCCAGGCCCAGACCGCCGATCGCGCTGGCCACGGCCTGGGCGCCGGCAGCGTCGAGGTCGGCAACGACGACGGCGTGTGCGCCTTCCGTGGCGAAGCGCTCGCACAGTGCCTTGCCGATGCCCGACGCACCGCCGGTGACGATGACGACCTTGTTCTTGATGTCCATGCAGGCTGGCTCCAGGTCAGACCGGTGGGGCGGCTGCAGGCACGGCCAAGTCGACCCAGGTGATGCGCCCGGCGCGGTCGGCCAGGCTCGGTTCAGCGGCGCGCACCTTGCCTTCAATCATGAAGAGCCGCTTGCCGTCGGCACCACCGAGCGCGCAGGCGATGCCCTGCTGCTCGCATGCGATCCGGTCGGCAACAGTGCCCCCTTCGCGCACGCGAATGAACTCGTTGGTGCGCGGCGATGCGACCCAGACCGCGCCTTCGGCGTCGAGGCAGATGCCATCGGGCGCGACCTTGCCGAGCTCGGCCCAGACGCGGCGCTCGTGCAGCGAACCATCGGCAGCGACGCGAAACGCGGTCAGGCGGCGCGCGAAGGTTTCGGCCACGATCAGCGTGCCGCCGTCGGGCGTGATTACCGCGCCGTTCGGGAACTCCAGGCCTTCGGCGGCCAAGCGCGGCACACCTTCGGGCGACACATAGACCAGCGCTGCCGCGCGCCGCTGCACCGGTTCGGCGAACAGGTCGAAACCGAAGTTGCCGACGTAAGCGCCGCCGCGCGCGTCGACGACCATGTCGTTGCAGGGGCCGGTGGCGAACGCAGCGAGGTCGGCCACCGTGGCCAAGCCGCCCGGGTCGAGACGCATCAGCTTGTGGTCGAGCATTGAGACGACGAGCAGGCGGCCGTCGGGGGCCCAGCCCAGGCCCGAGGGCTGATGCGGCAGCTCGGCCACCACGTTCGTGCGGCCCTGGGCATCGACCCGCAGTACCTGCTTCAGAAAGAAGTCGGAAAACCAGAGTTCTCCGGCTTGCCAGCGCGGCGCTTCGGCGAACGCCAGGCCGTCGAGCAGCAGGGCGGGAGCGTTCATTTCGCGGCCAGCCCGAGGCGTTCGATCAGTTGCTTGTCGTTGGCGTAGGTGGTGCGCGCCCAGGCCGCGTAGTCTTCGCCGCTGCGGTACCAGGCGTCCTGGTTGAGCTGGTCGAGCAGCTCGACGTGTTTCGGGTCGTCCATCGCCTTCCTGAACGCGTCGTGCAGCGTTTTCAGCACGGCCGGGTCCATGCCTTTGGGGCCGACCAGGCCGTAGGGCGAGTTGCCGACCACGTTGTAGCCGAGCTCCTTGGCCGTGGGCACAGCGGGCCAGCGCTTGGTGCGCTTCTCGCCGAAGGTGACGAGCAGGCGCATCTGACCGCCGTCGACGAATTTGTCCCAGCCGCTCGCGTCGCTGGCGGCCATCAGGTGGCCACCGAGCAGCGCCTGCATCAGGTCGGCGTTGCCTTTGAAGGGCACGTGGTTGAACTGCAGCTTGGCGTTGGAGCTCAGCTCTTCGAGCAGCAGGTGCGGCGAGGTGCCGATGCCGGTGGAGCCGTAGTCGATCTGGCCCGGAGTCTTGCGCGCCGCCTCGACGTATTCGGCGAATGTCTTGTGCGGCGAGTCGGTCTTGACGACAAACCCGAAGGTGTAGCCCGACACGCCGAGAATGAAGCTGAAGTCGGTCAGCGGGTTCCACAGCGTCTTCTGCATGTGCGGGATGCGCAGCATGCCCATCGGGAACTGGGCGATCGTGTAGCCGTCGGGCTTGGCGTTCAAGGCCATGTTGCCGGGGCCGGTGGTGCCGCCGCCGCCCGGCTGGTTCTGCACGATCACGTTCTGGCCGAGGTATTTGCCGGCGATCTCGGCCAGCGTGCGCAGGTGCCGGTCGGTCGAGCCGCCCGGCGGCCACGGCACGATCAGCGTGATCGGTTTGTTCGGATAGGCCTGCGCGAAGGCGCTGCCCATCGGGGCCAGCAAAACCGTGGCGAGGCCGGCGCAGAGCAGGGCGCGACGCGGGATTCGGGGCGGGGAGTGTGTCATGGGTGTTCGAAAGATTGAAAACCGCATGATTGCGTGCGCCGGCGCTGCGGCACAAGCGGGTCACTCCGGACGACTTGTCAACTCGGTGACCCGGCCTCATGCATCAGACGGCACCCGAGGGGGGCTCAAGCCGGGCCCGGCACTGGCGCGGGCTCCGGGTCGGGCGTGGCGCCCGTGCTGTCGATCGCCGCGATGTTCTGCGCCAGTTGCCCTTTGGGGCCTTGAACCACCTCGAATCTGACACGCCCACCCTGTTTGAGGGTTCGAAACCCTTCCATCTGGATCGCCGAAAAATGGGCAAACACATCTTCACCACCGGCTTCGGGCTCGATGAAACCGAAACCCTTGGCGTCGTTGAACCATTTGACTGTTCCGGTGGCCATGGCGAAGCTCCATGCTGTGGCGCGGCCCGTTGTCGCAGGGGCATTTTGGCGCCGCGCGAATTCGGCTGTCAAGAATGGTGCGCGGGCACCCGGCTGGTGCCGAATATGCACGCCCGGCGACATGCATTTTTGCCCTTGTGGATTGGGCAGCAGGTGCAATATGCGTTGGGTAGAAACGTTCGAGCGTCAACTCGATAGAATGAATCCATGCCCGAAGACAAACCCGCTCCCCCCGCGCCGCCCACGGCCCGGCCACTGCCCGACGACGGGCAGGGAGCGGTGGTCCTTGAGCGCCAGACGCAGAAGACCGAGCCGCCCCGCATGTTCCAGGTGGTGCTGCTCAACGATGACTACACACCGATGGAGTTTGTGGTGATGGTGCTGCAGGAATATTTCAAACGCGATCTCGAAACCGCAACCCAGATCATGTTGAAGATTCACCATGACGGGCGGGGCGTTTGTGGCGTCTACTCGAAGGACGTCGCAGCGACGAAGGTTGAATTGGTGCTGGCCGCCGCAAGACGCGGTGGCCACCCGTTGCAATGCATTATGGAGGCCGCATGATCGCGCAAGAACTTGAAGTCAGTCTGCACATGGCGTTCGTCGAGGCGCGCCAGCAACGCCACGAATTCATCACGGTCGAGCACCTGTTGATGGCG
>JAYVTD010000031.1:0-6462 GCA_043774765.1 Rhizobacter sp.
CAATCCGAGCAGGAGGCCGGGTCGTCGCGCGACACGAGTTCGAATTCGCCGATCGCACTCGTCACCTCGCTGCACGCGCAGGCCACAGCCGCGGGCCTGTTCGTGACCGACAACTTGGGGCTCGATGACAAGACGTTCCTCACCTTGTCGGGTCGCTTCAACCGCGCCACCGTCGACCTCCAGGACCAGATCGGGACCGCGCTCAACGGGTCTCATGTGTTCCAGCGTTTCAATCCAGCGGCCGGCATCACCTTCAACCCGACACCGACACTCACCACCTACGCCTCCTACAGCGAAGGCATGCGCGTGCCCACGCCCGTGGAGCTGACCTGCGCCGACCCGAACGCGCCGTGCTCGCTGCCCAATGCGTTCGCGTCCGACCCGGCGTTGCGGCCGGTGCTCTCCAGGACATTCGAAGTCGGTGCGCGAGGTCGTTTCGGTGACGCTTTCAGCTGGAGCGCAGCGGCGTTTCGAACCGAGCTGTACGACGACATCCAGTTCATCAGCAGCGGTGGCGGCTCGACCAGCGCCGGGTACTTCCAGAACATCGGGCAGACACGCCGCCAGGGGCTGGAGTTCGGGCTGAACGGGAAGTTCGACCCGCTCACCTTCAGCGCCCGCTACAGCCACATCGCCGCCACGTTCCAGACGCCACTGATCCTGAACGGCCCGAACAATTCGAGCGCTGCGCCACTCGACTGCCCGACCTGCACCGACATCCAGATCACGCCCGGAAACCGCATGCCCGGCATTCCGCGCCACATGCTGAAGTTGCGTGCCGAGGTGGCATTCAACGCCAACGCATCCCTGGGAATGAACCTGGTGGCCCAGTCGCGCCAATATGCGCGTGGCGACGAGAACAACCAGGACGTGAACGGTCCGGTGCCCGGCTACGCGGTGGTCAATCTGGACGCACGCTGGCGTATTTCGGGCGGGTGGGAGCTCTTCGCGAACGTCAACAACCTGTTCAACAGCCGCTACGCCACCTTCGGCACGCTGGGGCATAACGTCTTCACGGGGCCCGGCAATTCGTTCGACGCCAGCGGTGCGAGCTGGCGCAACGAGCAATTCCGGACCACCGGCGTTCCGCGCGGCGCCTGGGTCGGGCTGTCGTATCGCCTCGGAGGGGCGACATGATGGGCAGCCGCCTGCACTGCGAACCAGGCGCCCCAGCGCCACGCACGGTCCAAATCCGGGCCCGCGGCAGGGGCTTGGATCGATGCCTGCCTGAAGATCAACTCACGCTTATGCTGCCGGCATGAACAGACGAAACGGTCTCGGCCTTGCCACTCTGGGGCTTGCACTGCTGTGCCTTGCGAGTCGACCGGCCTGGGCGCAGAGCGAGACGGCCGCGCCAGGAACGCTGCGCAGCCTGGTCGTGCTCGACTTCGAACTCGTCGACGACCAGAACAACCCATTGACCGTGGCCGCCCAGTTGGTTCGATTGAGCAACGCCACGGCGCAGCTTCAGCGCGAGCTCGCGGAGCGAAGCTTGTACCGTGTGGTCGATCCGACACCGTCACAGGATCTGCAGCGCAAACTGCGCCTGCAGCAGGAGTTTCTCTACCGCTGCGATGACTGTGCCGACCAGGTGGGCCGGCTGCTCGGTGTCGATCTCGTGATGGTGACCTGGGTGCAAAAGGTCAGCGAACTGATCCTCAATCTCAACGTGCAGATCTTCGACGTCGCCGCGCAGAAGGTGGTGTTCAGCAAATCGGTCGACATGCGGGGCAACGACGACACATCCTGGCGGCGCGCCGTGACCTACCTGGTCCGCGACATGGCCGAGAAGCGCGAGCGCAATCCACGCTATGGCCTGTGATGCCTGCCTCGGCCGGTACCCGTGCCGACGGCCGCCCCTCCGGAAGGAATTCTCATGACTCAATGGCGCAAACGATCTGCCGATGACGTGTTCACGCCCGAGGAAGTGACCGCCAGGCTGCTCGAGGAGCTGCCGAAGTGGACCCTGGAGGGCGAGTGGATTCGCCGCAAATTCAAGACCAGCGGCTGGAAGGGCACGCTGATGGTGGTGAACACGGTGGGGCACCTCGCCGAAGCCGCCTGGCATCACCCCGACCTCGCGGTCTCGTATGCCTTCGTGAGCGTCAAGCTCATGACGCACTCCGCCAAAGGCATCACCGAAAAGGACTTCGAACTCGCGCGGAAGATCGAAGAGGTCGTGATGTGGCAGCCCGGTGCCGTTGCAGGAACCGCTCTGGAGGGCACCCCGGACGATGCGCGCTTCAAGTACATCAAGTACGACTAGACCCGGCGCTCCCACGCGCACCACCAGGCGAGCGGGCGATGCCATGCTCATGACACACTGTCCCCCGGGCGATACATGTTTGGCCATCGAATCGCATCTCACGGGGCGCACACCGGGCAGGCATGCAGGGAACAGGGATTGCTACAGGGTCAGGACACACACTCCCTTCTGGACCTGGGCCGCACCCGACGCATGATGGATATTTTTCAAACCGCCCCCGACTCAGCGGTTGCCGACCGTGACGCCACGGTTCGGCTGTCGGCTCCGGCGCGTCTGCATCTGGGCTTCCTGGACCCTGCCGGCTCGCTGGGGCGCCGCTTCGGCAGCCTGGGGCTGGTCGTGAACGGGTTCGAGACGGAGATCGAGCTCAGCGCCTCGACGTGCGAGCAGGTCAGTTCAAGTGCCGACACCGACCCGGCCGAGGTCGACCGCGCGGCGGGCTACCTGCGAGTGCTGCAGCGCCACACGGGCCGACACGAACCCTTGCGACTGCGCCTCTTGAAGATGTTGCCCGCACACGCCGGGTTCGGCTCCGGAACGCAACTCGCGCTGGCGATCGGTCGCGCATTTGCGCACTGGCACGGTCTGAACGTCAGCACGCCGACTCTGGCGCGCTGGCTGGGGCGCGGGTCGCGTTCTGGCATCGGCATCGCAGGGTTCGACGAGGGCGGGCTGCTGGTCGACGGCGGGCCGGGTGCCGACGGCCAGCCAGGCATGATGCTGGCGCGCATCGCCGTGCCCGCCGACTGGCGGGTGCTGGTGGTGCAGGACACTGCGCAACAAGGGTTGTGGGGCGCGGACGAGAACCACGCGATCGCCACGCTGCCGCCCTTGCCTGCGTCGCTGTCGGCCGACATCTGCCACCAGGTCCTGATGCGGGTTCTTCCGGGTGCGGCTGGCGCTGAATTCGCCCCGTTTGCCGCTGGCGTCACGCGCATCCAGAAAATTCTGGGCGAACACTTCGCACCTGCGCAAGGCGGTGCGTCGTTCACTAGCCCGGCGGTGGGCCGCCTCGTCGAATGGATCGGCGAGGCGATGCCAGCGTCCGATCCAGCTGCCGCAACGCGGAACGCTTCGGAGGCGGCGAAGGCCGCCATCGGCCAGAGTTCATGGGGCCCGACCGGCTTTGCCATCCTGCCGTCCCAATCCCGCGCCGAAGCGGTGGTCGAAGCGGCACGCGCCGCCAACCTGATCGCAGCGTCGCTCACCCTGCGCATCGTCTCGGCCCGCAACACCGGCGCGACCCTCATCGATCGCCGGCCGCCACAACGCAATCACTGAGGCCGGGTTGCCGTCGCGCGCCCTGGTCCACCCAGAGGTCTTATGGAACGCCCCTACATCCTGCACATGTTCACGCCGGGCCGCCAGATGAGCCCCTTCGACATCAACATGGCGGCCGATGCTGGCTACCAGATCATCGTGCCGTATTGCGAGGTGGGCCCGGATCAGATCGCCGGCCTGACACAGGACACCATCTTTTCGCGCGGACCCAAGGGCGTGACGCGCACCGGCATGTTCATCGGCGGGCGCGATGCCTTGGTGGCCGCCGACATGCTCGAGCGTTCCAAAGCGTCGATGTTCAAGCCGTTCGTGGTGTCGTTGATGGCCGACCCGAGCGGCGCCTACACCACCGCGGCGGCGATGGTCGCATGCGTCGAGGCGGCGTTGCGGCGCCAGGATTCAAAAGGACTGGAACGGCGGCGTGTCGTGATCCTCGGTGGCACCGGCCCCGTGGGCCGCATTGCCGGCGTGATTGCGGCGCAGGCAGGGGCGGAAGTGTTCCTGTCGAGCCGCAACGGCATCGACGTGGCCGAACAGGCAGCGCGTGAAACCGGCGTACGCTTCTGCGTCGACATGCACGGCGTTTCGGGCGGCGACCCCGCAGCCGTTCGCGCGTCGATAGCCTCCGCTGACGTGCTGCTCGCGTGTGCTGCGGCGGGTGTGCAGGTCGTGTCGGCCGACGCTCTGGCCAGTGCCCGCCAACTCAAGGTCGCCGCCGACGTGAACGCGGTGCCGCCCGAGGGCATCGCAGGGGTCGGCGTGATGGACGACGCCAAGCCGCTTGCCGGCACTGCGGCAGTGGGCATCGGCGCGCTGGCGGTGGGCAATGTCAAGTACCAGACGCAGCACCGGCTGCTGGTGCGCATGCAGCAGTCCGAGAAGGCGCTGGTTCTGAGCTTTCCGGAGGCGTTTGCGGTGGCGCGCGAATTCCTCGCCGAGAAGTCGCCCGCTTGACCGGCGGCGCACGATGACGACGCTCGTCGTCGCGGCGCTGTCCGCGAGGATGCTGGCCGAGGCGGCTCGCAACGACGGTTTCGATGTCGTGGCGCTCGATCTGTTCGGCGACGCCGATACGCGCCGTGCGTGCTCGCAGTGGTACTCGATCGGCGAGCCTGGCGCATTGCAGATCGATCCGGCGCGTTTCACGGCGGCCGTCGATTCACTCGCCGCGCAAGGTGACGTGGCCGGCTGGATCGCCGGTGCCGGCTTCGAAGGTCGGCCGGATCTGCTGGAGCGCGGCGCGGCCCGCCTGCCGCTCATCGGGACACCGCCCGACGCCGTGCGGCGGGTGCGCGACCCGCGTGCGTTCTTCGGGTTCCTGGATGCGCAGGTGATCGCCCATCCGCGGGTGAGTTCAGAGCCACCGGAAAACAGCGCCGGCTGGCTGGTGAAGGATGCGCACGGATGCGGCGGATGGCACATCCGCCGTGCATCGTCTTCTGGGCCCGGCACGCAAACGCTGCCCTCATCGCATCACTACTTTCAGCGCGAAGTAGCTGGCATGCCGATGTCGGTCACTTTCCTGGCCGACGGCCGCGACGCCGTCGTGCTCGGCTTCAACCAACAGATCGTGCGGCAGGTGGGCCTGCGGCCGTTCGTGTATTGCGGCGTGGTCGGCCCGGTGCCACTGGCGCCGCAGGCTGCCACTGCCGCCACCGCAGCCGTCAGCGCCATCGTGCGAGAGTTCGGCCTGCGTGGCCTGGGAAGCCTGGACTTCCTGCTCGACGACGAGACCTGCCTCGTTCTGGAAGTGAACCCCCGGCCGCCAGCCAGCACGGCGCTGTACGCGGCAAGTGCCATGGACGCGGCTTCCAGCGCGGCAATGACGGCGCTCCAGGCGCCGGGCATCGTCGCGGCACACGTGCGGGCGTGCCTGCAAGGCGAACTACCACCTCGCGCGATGGCAAGCTTCGGCGGCGACACGGTCAGCGGAACACAGATCGTCTTCGCGCCCCGCTCGCTGATGCTCGACGCCTCGACAGCACGCGATCTCGCACGACGCCCGCGGTGCCATGATCTGCCTGGCGCGGGCACGAGATTCGAGGCCGGCGATCCGCTGTGCAGCGTGAGCGCCGGTGGGGCAAACGCCGAGCAGGTTCACGTGTTGCTGGGCCGGGCCTGCGAGGCCGTTCAACATTCCCTGGAGATTGCTTCATGACCGACACGACGCCACCTCTGGCCACCTCGACGCTGAGCGTCAACGCACTCGCCCGCCCGCTGGTCCATCGGCTGCTGGCAAGTGCCGATGCGCTGGGCATCCAGGCGCGCCGCGACGACTGCGGCGCCCTCATCGTCGACGCAGGCATCGCCACGCGCGGCAGCATCGAGGCGGGCTTGCAGGTCGCCGCGATCTGCATGGGCGGGCTCGGTGACGTGAGCCTGCGCAGTGGTGGCCTCGAGGGTTGGCCTGCGTGGGTCGAGGTGAGCAGTTCACAGCCGGTGCTGGCGTGCCTGGGCAGCCAGTACGCGGGCTGGAGCCTGAGTGCGAGCAAGGAGGAAGCGGGCGGCAAGAAGTTCTTCTCGCTCGGCTCGGGTCCGGCGCGCGCGCTCGCCGGCAAGGAAGCCCTGTTCGCAGAACTCGGCTACCGCGACGCGGCCGACAGCGGCGTGCTCGTGCTCGAAGTCGATCGGCCGCCGCCGCGCGTGGTGATCGACAAGCTGTTGCGCGACTGCGGGCTGGCGGGGGAGAACCTGACGCTGATCCTGACGCCGACGACCAGCCTCGCCGGCACCACGCAGGTGGTGGGGCGCGTTCTGGAGGTGGCTTTGCACAAGGCGCACACGCTCGGCTTCGCGCTCGGCCAGGTCGTCGGCGGCAACGCCGCGGCGCCACTGCCTGCGCCCAGCCCCGACGGTGCACAGGCCATGGGACGAACCAACGATGCCATCCTGTACGGCGGCCGCGTGCACCTCAC
>JAYVTD010000032.1:0-7541 GCA_043774765.1 Rhizobacter sp.
GAAAGCGGCTGCGGCAAGTCGATGACGGCATTGGCGCTGATGGGCTTGCTGCCCGAAGGCGCGAAGGTCGAAGGCAGCATCCGCCTGAACGGCCGCGAGCTGGTCGGCCTGCCCGACGACGAGATGTGCGCGCTGCGTGGCAACCGCATCGGCATGGTGTTCCAGGAGCCGATGACGGCATTGAACCCCTTGCACACGGTGGGCGACCAGATCGCCGAACCACTGCGCCTGCACCAAAGGATGGGCCGCAGCGAGTCCCGCGCCGAAGCCCTGCGCCTGCTCGAACGGGTGCAGCTGCCGCAGGCCGCGCAGCGGCTCGACGCTTACCCGCACCAGCTCTCGGGCGGCCAGCGCCAGCGTGTGACGATCGCGATGGCTCTGGCCTGCGGGCCCGACCTGCTGATCGCCGACGAGCCGACCACGGCCCTCGACGTGACCATTCAGGGCGAGATCCTCGATCTGATCAACGAACTCGTCACCGAAAGTGGCATGGCGCTGCTGCTGATCAGCCACGACCTCGGCGTGATGGCGCGCACCGTCTCGCGCCTGCTCGTGATGTATGGCGGCACGGTGGCAGAGGCCGGCCCGACGGCAGAGGTCTTCGCACACCTTTCGCATCCGTACACGCGCGGCTTGTTCGGTGCCCGACCGCGGCTCGGCACGCCGCGGGTGAACGGCCGCAAGCCGGCGTTGGCGACGATTCCGGGCCGTGTGCCCGAGCTGATCGACATGCCGGCGGGCTGCCCGTTCGCCGATCGCTGTGCATGGGTCGTCGACGCCTGCCGCGCCGCACCGCCGCCGGCCGTGGTCATCGGGCCGGCGCACACGGCGCGCTGCATTCGCCTCGCTGACATGGGAGCGGCGGCATGACGCAACTCCTGGTCGTCGACAATCTCGTCAAGCACTACCGCCTGCCGCGCGAGAGCCTGCTGAAGCCCGCGCCAAAGGTCGAGGCGCTGCGCGGTGTGAGCTTCACGATGCGCTCGGGCACCAGTCTCGGCATCGTCGGCGAATCGGGCTCGGGCAAGTCGACGCTGGCGCGGCTCGTGATGGCGCTGGAAGCACCCACGTCGGGCAGCGTGCGTTTGCTCGGGCAGGACCTGAACGCGTTGTCGGCGGGCGCGCTGATGACTGCGCGGCGTGACTTCCAGATGGTGTTCCAGGACCCCTACGGTTCGCTCGACCCGCGCCAGCGTGTGCAGACCATCGTCGCCGAGCCGCTGCTGACGAGCGGCGCGGGTGAGGCGAAAGAGCGTGTCGCCGAGGCGCTCGACGCCGTGGGCCTGCGCGCCAGCGACGCCGCCAAGTACCCGCACGAATTCTCCGGCGGCCAGCGCCAGCGCATCGCGATCGCCCGCGCGCTGATCACGCGCCCGAAGCTGATCGTGGCCGACGAACCGGTCAGCGCGCTCGACGTGTCGGTGCAGGCCCAGGTGCTGAACCTGCTGGCCGATCTGCAGCAGCGCTTCGGCGTGACCTACCTCTTCATCAGCCACGACCTGGCCGTGGTCGACCACGTTTGCGACGAGGTCGCGGTGATGTATGCCGGGCAGATCGTCGAGCACGGGCCGACCGAGCAGGTGCTGCAGCAGCCCACACACGCGTACACGAAGGCGCTGCTCGATGCGGTGCCGCGCTTGCAGCCGCGTTCCGCTAGAGTCGATTCCGCGGCGCCGGCCACCGGTGCGATCTGAACCCGAACGAATCCCCAGACCGAGGAGTGACCCCATGAAATCGAACCACCGCCCCGCCACGACCGCACTGCTGGCCCTCGCTGCCGCCACTGCTTTCATGACACCTGCCGCCCAGGCCCAGTCGCGCAAGGACAGCGCCGTGCTCGCGATGGTGCTCGAACCCGCGCCCGGGCTCGACCCGACCACGGCGGCGGCCGCGGCGATCGGCGAGGTGGTGCACTACAACATTCTCGAAGGCCTGACCAAGATCAACATGGACGGCAGCATCACGCCGCTGCTGGCCGAAAGCTGGACGGTCGACCCCGACGGCAAGAGCTACACCTTCAAGCTGCGCAAGGGCGTGAAGTTCCACGACGGCGAAGCCTTCGACGCGAGCGACGTGAAGTTCAGCTTCGAGCGCGCCAAGGCCGAAGGCTCGACCAACAAGGCGAAGAAGGCGGTGTTCGACAACATCAGCAGCGTTAACGCGAGCGACCCGCACACCGTGATCGTGGTGCTGAACCAGGCCGACGGCAACTTTCTGTTCCGCATGGGTGAGAACACCGCGGTGATCCTCGACCCGAAGAGTGCGGCCACCACCGCGACCAAGCCGGTCGGCACCGGCCCGTTCAAGCTCGAGAACTGGGCCAAGGGCTCGGCGATCACGCTGGTAAAGAACGACGAATACCGCAACGCCGCCGCGGTGAAGATGAAGAAGGTGACCTTCCGCTTCATCAACGATCCGGCCGCACAAGTGGCCGCTTTGCTCGCCGGCGACGTGGACGGCATGGCGCGCTTCGGTTCGATCCAGAGCCTGAAGCAGTTTCAGAGCGACGCGCGTTTCACGGTCGTGGCCGGTGGCACCGAAGGCAAGACCATCGTCAGCATCAACAACAAGAAGAAGCCTTTCGACGACGTGCGCGTGCGCCGCGCCATCGCCGCAGCGATCGACCGCAAGGCCATCATCGACGGTTCCCAGGAAGGCCTGGCCAAACCGATCGGCAGCCACATGGTGCCGAGCGACGCGGGTTATGTCGACCTGACCGCCATGAACCCCTACAACCCCGAAAAAGCCAAGGCGCTGCTGAAGGAAGCCGGCGTCACCACGCCGCTGAACGTGACGCTCACGCTGCCGCCGCCGGAATACGCACGCAAGGGTGGCGAGATCGTGGCGGCGCAGCTCGCCAAGGTCGGCATCATCGCGAAGATCGAGAACATGGAATGGGCGCAGTGGCTCGCCGGCCCGTTCAAGGGCAACTTCGATCTGACGATGATCAGCCACGTCGAGCCGCTCGACTTCGACCGCTACGCCGACCCGAAGTACTACTGGGGCTACGACTCGAAGGCCTACAACGACCTGCTCGCCAAGTACAACAGCAGCGCCGACACGAAGAGCCGCATGAAGTTCCTGGGCGACATCCAGCGCCAGCTCGCCACCGACTCGGTCAACGCCTACCTGTACCAGCTGCCGCAGTACGCGGTGGGCAACAAGAAGCTGAAGGGGCTGTGGAGCAGCTCGCCGATTTTTGCGAATGACTTGAGTGCGTTGGCTTGGCAGTGAGCGGCTCGCCAACAGCTCGTTCAAGCCTGCGTCGTGCCGCCTGACAAGCAAGCAAGGGAGAGCCTTCGGCTTTCGATACACTGCCTTGTTCCTGTTGCAAAGCGAGGGCGGCCCGATGAACACAATCGTGATCGAGCATGTGAAGGTCGAGGAATTGCCTCAGGCTTGGCGCGCGAAGTTCGCGCAGACTGCGAACACACGGGTGACGGTGCGCATCGAGGAAGAGGCGCAAGTCGTACCCGCCGAAGAGTTCGTCACCGACGATCCGCTGTTCGGCATGTGGCGCGACCGCGAGGACATGGCCGACGTGGCTGGCTATGTGCGCAAGTTGCGCGCCTCGCGGTTCAATGACGACGGGTCACGGCGCGAGTGAGGCGCGGCGCCTGATGTCGGCCATGCTGATCGACTCCGATGTGCTGGTGTGGCTGACGCGCGGGCATGTGGGCGCGGCGCAGCGGCTGCATGCGTTGGCCACATGGCGCATCTCGGCGGTGACCTGCATCGAGCTGGCGCAGGGCTGTCGCGACAAGGCCGAACTGGCGCGGTTGAAGAAGGGGCTGGCCGCGCGCAATACTGAGATTGTGCCGATCACGCCGGCCATCAGCGCGCGTGCGGCCGAGTTGATCGACACCCTGGCGCTGTCCCACGGTATGCGGCTGGCCGATGCGCTCATCGGCGCCACTGCCATCGAGAACCAGGCCACCCTCATCGCCGCCAACGTCAGACACTTCTCGGCTGTTGAAGGGTTGACCGTCGAGGCGTTCTTGCCTTGAGCTGAAGGCCGCCCCAGCTGCGGTGCCTTGAAAAGGTCGGAAAGGGGTCAGGTCTCAATACTGTTAGCTTAGGCTCTTTGAGCCACAATCCGCCATACCTCAACGACGGAGCATGCGATGGCGCGAACCAAGGCAGTGTTGGGGTCTGGGGCTCGGTTGGCGGACTACCTGAGCGCCAGCTTGCTGGCCCGGGTGGTGCCGGCGGAGGTGGTGCATGACGTTCTGAACGCGCAGCAGCGCAACTCGCAGCGATTGCGCAGCTTTCCAGCCGTGGTGGGGGTGTACTACTGCATCGCGCTGAGCCTGTACCCCGAAGCGGCCTACGAAGAAGTCTTTGCCGCCGTGAGCCAAGGTTTGGCGTGGGCTGCGGGTGCTGTCGAGCCCACGCGGGTATCCAAGGCGTCGATCAGCGTGGCGCGTTCCAAGATCGGTGCCGCGCCCCTGAAGGAGTTGGTCCAGCGATGCTGCGTCCCGATGGCCGACGCACGCTCGCACCCTGAGGCGTTCTACCGTGGGCTGCGCCTGGTGGCCATGGACGGCAGCAACTTCGAGCTGCCCGACGAAGCGGAGAATGTTGCGCAGTTCGGCCGCCCCGGCAGCCGCACCGGCGTCGCCGGTTACCCCCAGGCGCAGTGCGCGGTGCTGGTGGAGTGCATCACCCACGCCATCCTGGCGGCCAACCTTGGTCCGTATCGCGCCAGCGAGTGGGAGATCTGCAAGCCGCTGTTGACGAGTTTGAAGCCCGGCATGCTTTGCATGGCCGACCGAGGCTTCAACGGCCATGAGCACTGGCGAGCGGCGCAGGCCACGGGAGCGCAGTTGCTGTGGCGCTGTGCGAGCAACCGAGTGCTGCCACGTCACACGGAGTTGGCTGATGGCTCCTACCTCAGTGCCATCGTCCCCAGTGGGATGCGCCGCTCCCAAGCCCAAGAGCAGACCATCGTCTTGCGGGTGATCGAGTACGCGCTGCCCGGGCTCGCCGACGCCCAGCCGCGCTACAGGCTGTTGACCACCTTGCTGGACGCGAGCGAGGCGCCGGCGCTGGAGTTGGCGGCGCTGTACCACCAGCGCTGGCAGGTCGAGGCGGTATTCGATGAGTTGAAGACCCACCTGCTCAAGAGTCGCCGCGTGTTGCGCAGCAAGACCGCCGAGTTGGTGCGCCAGGAGTTCTACGGCTGGGTGCTGGCGCACTACGCAGTGCGTTGGTTGCTGCACCAGGGAGCCACCCGACATCGAATGCCGCACGAGGAGCTGTCCTTCACCAGCCACGTCCAACTGCTGCGCCGCGAACAGCCCCACTCCGGGGACTTTCCCCCCAGCGCGGCCGAGACTGCGACGGCGCTGCTTCCTGCGCGTGCTCAACGAAAGCGCACTGTTGCGCGCAACGCAAACGCTCAATCGGCGTAGCCCGCGCATGGTCAAGCGACGAAACTCGCCAAACAAGTCGCACGACAGGACGGCCAAGACACGGGTGCCGATCGACTGCGCGCCACAGATGGCGGCGCCGATGCGGAAACCGACCAAGGCGAGCGACGGGGTGGCGGGGCTGTGGTCACCGGCGAATCCAAAGGGTAGGTTTGTTCTCTAAGCTAACAGTATTGAGACCTGACCCCTACTCCCTGACCCCTACTCCTCCCCCGCCCATATCCCGACCAGGCCCTTGGTCCGGGATTGGCGAGTCCGGGTCGTTGTTCGGTGCGCCGAGTTGATCTCAGCAACTGCGGGGGTCACACAACTGCGGGGGTCAGGTCTCCCATTTCCCAAACCTCCCTACTCAGGCCTTCTGCTGCCAGCGCATCCGAGCCGCGTTCAAGCTCTCGGCGTTCGCGCCCCCAGAGTAGTCAGGATCAGCTAACTGGACCGGGTCATCTTCCCAGCCACACACTTCGCACACCTCATAAGTTCCTGAAGCATCGATCACGCGTGAGCCGCAGCAAGGGCAAGGAAATAGCTGCCCGTTAGCGAAGGTACTCATTGCTTGTTCCAGTAGTTAATGCCGTCCGACGGTCTGAACATCGTGCGCGGCGCACCATCAGCCCCCTTCGACAAGAAGGTATTCGTGGCACGGTCGTAAATCAGCGTGTCGGTGCCCCTTGCCTTGATGAGCGCGGTTGCTGGCGGATTCCCAGCCAAGGAATGTGCCGCCTCGGCATACTGCGCTGAGTTCGACAATTCAGGGAACTCGGCCATGTGCTTGTTCCAATGGCTAAGCGCGTTTTCAACCGCCGACTTGCTTTTGGTGACCGACCAAAGAGGCGTCCCCGCGCCCTTCGCGGCCCTGGCACTGGCCGCTGCGCGCTGAATTAGTACTATCTTTATCCCAGCGGAACTCATCGCCCCAGGCGGACCAAGTGCATTTAGCTGATTGCCAAACTCTCGGAGCGCGTCGTCGAACTCCTCTTCTCCGGCCAGCGGGCCGTTTGGCGCACCAACCGCAAGCCCCGGTGGCTGAGCCGCACTGCCGCCGGCAATCCAGCAACCGCCTCCAAACGCACCCGTTTGCTCGCAGTCACTGTTCTCCCGTGCCTCCTTCTTCTCCTTTGCAGTCTGCGGTTTCGGTTCTGTTGCCCACGAATCCATACCCGTCGGATCGATAAACCGATACGGATTGTTATTCGCGTAGTGATATCGCCCGAAACTCCTACCCGTATTCGCATCGGTAGTCACCGGATCAGCGCTGAGGAAGCGTGCGGCAATCGGATCGTAGTACCGCTGCTGCATGTACACCAGCCCGGTGTCGGGATCATTCACATGCCCCGTGAACCCGATCCCGTTCGGCACCGCCCCTGCAGCCGTGTTCCCATAAGCCTCATACCGCGTACGCACCATCGCGCCCAGACAACTCGCACCCGACAGCGTGCCCCCGTTCGGGCAAGCCCACCCGGCTGTTGCCGTTGAGGTGGCCGTGCCCTGTGTCGTGCAAGACGACCCCAACAAGGTCGAGCCCGCAGGGCAACTGTAGTAAGCCGTGCCCGGTGTCGATACGGTGCTCGAGCCATTGCAACTCGTGCCCGACAAGCTCGTCCCCGCCGGGCAGCTGTAGTTGGCCGTTGCTGCCGCGCTGCTGCCGGTGATGCAGCTGCTGCCCGACAAGGTGCCCGCTGCACAGGTGTAACTGCCGATGCTCGCCGACTGCGTAATCGTGCTGATGCAGTTGCTGCCCAACAGGGTGCCACCCGATGGGCACGAATAGACCCTGACCGGCCCCATCACACATTGCATGATCTTGCCGTTGTTGATCAAGGGGTTTGCAACGAGCGGCAGCCCCATGGAAGTCGCAATGCTGCGGCATTGCACGGCCGGGTCATCTGGCGGTGGGTAGGCCGAGACCAACACGTTCTGTGTGATGCACTTGTACCCGCTGGGCGACGCCGCATAGGCTGCGAGCGTACCGAAGCCGTTGCAGTTCAGCGTGCCGGTGGCCGCTGCGGTTGCCGAGCCGGTGCAGGTGGTACCCGAAAGCGTGAAGCCCGCCGGGCAGGTGTAGACCGGCGTGGCGGGGTTGGTGCTGCTGGTGCTGCACGTGGTGCCCGA
>JAYVTD010000033.1:0-5040 GCA_043774765.1 Rhizobacter sp.
GCATCGAATGGCACCTGATCGGCCCGCTGCAATCGAACAAGACTCGCGTGGTCGCAGAGCAGTTCGACTGGGTGCATTCGGTCGACCGGCTGAAGATCGCGCAGCGCCTGAGCGAGCAGCGGCCGGCGCACCTGCCGCCGCTGCAGGTCTGCCTGCAGGTCAACATCAGCGGCGAGGCGAGCAAGAGCGGCTTGATGCCGGCCGAGGTGGCAGAGCTCGCGCGCGCTGTCGCCGTGTTGCCGCACTTGCGGCTGCGTGGGCTGATGGCCATTCCCGAGCCCGCCGGCAGCCTCGACGCACAGCGCGTGCCGCATCGCGCGCTGTGCGATCTGATGCGCAGCTTGCAGGCCGAAGGCCTTGCGCTCGACACCTTGTCGATGGGCATGAGCGCCGACCTCGAAGCGGCGATCGCCGAAGGCGCGACATTCGTGCGTGTCGGCAGTGCGATCTTCGGGCAGCGCGGCGCTGCCTGATAGGCGCTGGCGTGAGCGGTGGCCCGCGGTCAGCCGCGTGACAGCGCCCGGGTCATGAACACGCTGTTCGGGTCTTCGACGTAAGCACCGAACGGCCCGGTCTCGGTGAAGCCGGCGCTCGCATAGAGGCAGCGCGCAGGCTCGAACGCGGCCATCGAACCCGTCTCGAGGCTGAGCCGTTCGTAGCGCCGCAACCGAGCGGCCGCGATGATGTGCATCAACAGCGCCCGCCCGGCGCCGCTGCGTCGGTGCGCCTCGGGCGTGCGCATAGCCTTCACCTCGCCGCGCGTGCGGCTCAGCTCCATCAGCGCACCACATCCGAGCAGCATCGGCCCCTCCCACGCCGTCCAGAACGTGATCTCGGGGCGGCGCAGTGATTCGAGGTCGAGCGCGTGCACGCTCTCTGGCGGTGACAGCGTGTGCATGCTGCGCAGGTGCTCGTTCAGCAGGTCGTGAATCGCGGGGCGCGTGAGGTCGTCGATCTCGATCTTCATTTCGGGCTCGGTGAAGTGAGCACCCGGCGCGGCGAGTCGACAGCGATCACGACCGCGTAGCGCGCCGGCCGGCGGGTCGGGTTTCGGAATTCGATCGGCCCGTCGATGTGCAGCGCGAGGCAGTCGCCGGCTTCTAGCCGGTGCGTGCTGCCGCCGTGGGTGAGCTGCATCGTGCCGTCCAGCATCCACACCTGTTCGTCGATGGCAGCGCCGGGGCCGGCGCCTTCGAGCACCACGCGCTTGCCGGGCGGGAATTCGACCTCGACGATGCGCGTCGGCGAAGGGTAGTCGGGCGGCGACACGTTGCGCCGCAGATAGCCCGAGGCCGGGTCGCGCCACTCGGGCTGCTCGCCGCGCCGCACCAGCGGGCCGGGCTCGGCGCGTGGCGCATCGAACAGCGAGGCCAGCGGCACGCCCAGGCCGGAGGCGAGTTTTTCGAGCACGACCGCGGTGGCGCTGGCCTCGCCGCGCTCGATCAGCGAGATCATCGAGCGGCTCACGTCGCAGCACGTGGCCAGGGCTTCGAGCGACAGGCCGGCCGCAGCCCGCAGCCCGGCCACGCGGCGCGCGATGCGGGTGTTGATGGGCTCGGCTGGTGCTGTGACGTGTTGATCCTTCATGCTGGAATAATTGTCCAACATCATGGATGAACAGGTCAAGCCGTCGCCTGCGGTCGCCTTCAGATCGGCAACGCGGTCGTGTTCTTCACCTCTTCCATCACCGCGTAAGTGCGCGTCTCGCGCACACCGGGCAGGCCCCAGATCACCGAGCCGACGAAGCCGCGATACGCCTGCATGTCGGCAACACGCGTCTTGATGAGGTAGTCGAAACCGCCAGCGACCAGGTGGCATTCGAGGATCTCGGGTCGCACCTGCACCGCCGCCTTGAAGATGTTCATCGCGTCGTGCGTGGTGCGGTCGAGCACCACCTCGATGAACACCAGCAGGCCGGCACCGAGCTTGTCGGGATTGAGTTTGGCTTCGTAGCCGAGGATGAACCCGTCACGCGTCAAGCGCTTCACGCGTTCGAGCACGGCGGTGGGCGACAGATGCACTCCTTCGGCGAGTTTCAGGTTCGAGATGCGCCCGTCGCTTTGCAAAACGCGCAGGATGCGGGCGTCGATCTTGTCGAGCGGCTGAGTGCCGAGATCGGAGGTCATGATGGATAAATCTCTGGTGAGTACCGTGATTTCGGAGATTAACTCTGGCGAGATGAACATAACCTAGCCAATAGTTCTACACAAGAGGTCATCCATGTTCACCACACCACCCGCCACCGCCCGCTTGCCGTACCCGTACCGCCCGGAGTTCGAGGTGCTGAACTCGTTGATGCACGGCCTCAAAGCCTCGGCCGACTGGCCCGCCGCGGTGCACAGCGCGCGGCCCTGGGTGCAGGCCGTGCGCGACAACCCGGCGCCGTTCTGGGCCATGGAATCCCTGTTGCGCGAGTACCCGATCTCGAGCGCAGAAGGCCTGGCGCTGATGCGCCTGGCCGAAGCACTGCTGCGTGTGCCCGACGCTGAAACCGCCATCGCGTTGACGGCCGACCAACTCGGCAAGGCCGACTTCGACGGCGCCTCGGGCGGCCCGCACAAGCTGCTCGCCAACCTGTCGGCGAGCGCCATCTCACTGTCGAAGAAATTCCTGCCCGAAAACGACGCCGAGAGCGGTGTGCTCAAGCGTCTGGGCGCGCAAACGGTCGTGGCCGCCACGGTGCGCGCGATCCAGCTGCTCGGCCGACAGTTCGTGCTCGGCCGTTCGATCAAGGAAGCGATGGGCGAGGCTGCTTCGGCCCGCAAGGCCTTGAGCGGGCTGCGCTTCAGCTACGACATGCTCGGCGAAGGCGCTCGCACCGAAGCCGATGCGCAGCGTTACCTGGCGTCGTACCTGAACGCGATCCATGCCATCGCCAAAGGCTCGTCGCAGCAAGGCCCCGAGGTGGCCGACGGCATCTCGATCAAGCTCAGCGCGCTGTTCTCTCGCTACGAGGACACGCAGCGCGAACGGGTCTTCGCCGAGCTGCTGCCACGCGTCTGGCAACTGATCGAGCCGGCGGCCCGCGCCGACATCAACCTCACCATCGACGCCGAAGAGAGCGACCGCCTCGAACTCTCGCTCGATGTGCTGGACGCGCTGGCACAACGCATCGCGCGCGAATTCCCACAGTGGCGCGGCTTCGGCCTGGCGGTGCAGGCGTATCAGACGCGCGCCTTGCAAGTCGTCGAAGAAGTCGCCCGTATCGCGCGCATCCACGGCCTGCGTTTCATGGTGCGGCTCGTGAAAGGCGCGTACTGGGACGGCGAGATCAAACGTGCCCAAGAGCAAGGCCTCGCCGGCTACCCGGTGTTCACCCACAAGCACCACACCGACATCGCGTACCTGGCCTGCGCGCGTGCACTGATCGACAACCAGGACGTGATCTACCCGCAGTTCGCCACGCACAACGCCGGCACCGTCGCCGCGATCATCGGCATGGCCAAGGCGAAGGACGCACGCTACGAGATGCAGCGCCTGCACGGCATGGGTGAGGGTGTGTACCGCGAAGTGATGCGCGAAGTACCCGGCCAAAGCGCGATCCCGGTGCGGGTTTATGCCCCGGTCGGCGAACACCGCGACCTGCTCGCCTACCTCGTGCGGCGGCTGCTCGAAAACGGCGCGAACTCGTCTTTCGTGCACCAGCTCTCCGACGAAGCGGTCGACGTGGAAGCGCTGCTCGCGTCGCCGCTCGCACCGGCCGCAGCGGTGGGCATCGCGCCGCCGGTGGCGCTCTACGGCTGGCAGGCAGAAACGCAGCAAGGCCGCGCCAATTCCACCGGCGTGGACCTGGCCTGCCTGGCCGAACGCGCACCGCTCGATGCGGCGCTGGCCGCCACCAGCGTCGAGCCGGTCCGTGAAGCAAGCCCCGCCGAAGTGGCCGCCACGATGGCTCGCATGCACAGCGGTTTCAACGCGTGGAACAACACGCCGCTGGCGCAACGCGCCGCCGTCTTGCGCCGCGCCGCCGACGCACTCGACACGCGCCTGCCCGAGTTCTGCGGCCTGCTAGTGAAAGAAGCGCACAAGACCCTCGGCGACTGCGTGGCCGAAGTGCGCGAGGCGGTCGACTTCTGCCGCTACTACGCCGACCAGGCCGAAGCGCGCCTGGCCACCCAGGTGCTGCCCGGCCCGACCGGCGAAAGCAACGAACTGCACCTGCACGGCCGCGGTGTGTTCGTCTGCATCAGCCCGTGGAACTTCCCGCTCGCGATCTTCGCGGGTCAGGTGGTCGCCGCACTCGTCGCCGGCAACGCGGTCGCCGCGAAACCCGCGGAACAGACGCCTGCGGTCGCGCAGCGCTTCGTCGAACTGCTGTTCGCCGCCGGCGTGCCGGGCGACGCCCTCGCTCTGCTGCACGGCCCGGGCGAAACCATCGGCGCCGCGCTCGTCGCCGACCCGCGCAGCGCCGGCGTGTGCTTCACTGGCTCGACCGTGGTCGCGAAGATCATCAACCGCACGCTCGCGGCGAAAGACGGCGCGATGGTGCCGCTGATCGCCGAGACCGGCGGCATCAACGCGATGATCGTCGACAGCACCGCGCTGCCCGAGCAGGTGGTCGACGCGGTCGTGCAAAGTGCGTTCCGCTCGGCCGGCCAGCGCTGCTCGGCGCTGCGCCTGCTGTGTGTGCACGAAGGCGTGGCCGACGGCGTGATCGAGATGATCCGCGGCGCGCTGAAAGAACTGAAGGTCGGCGACCCGGCCTTGCTGGCCACCGATGTCGGCCCGGTGATCGACGCCGAAGCCTTCGAGGGCATCGGCGCGCACATCACACGGCTGCGCTCGCAGGCCACGCTGATCGGCGAGGCGCCGCTCGTCTCGAGCTTCCCGCGCCTGATCGCACCGATCGCGTTCGAGCTGAAAGGCATTGCCGAAGTGAAGCAGGAAATCTTCGGCCCGGTGCTGCACGTGGTGCGCTGGGGTGGCGACGTGGATTCGGTCATCGCGCAGATCAACGCGCTCGGCTACGGCCTGACGCTCGGCATCCAGACCCGCATCGATTCGCGCGCACTGCGCCTGGCGGCCGCAGCGCGCATCGGC
>JAYVTD010000034.1:0-3225 GCA_043774765.1 Rhizobacter sp.
TGATGGCGGTCTTGAACGGTTCGATCTCGACCGCGCTTTCGGTCCAGGCGGTGGCCAGGCCGGCGCTGCCGACAAGCACCGCGAGTACGCCGTACTTGATCCACTTCAAGGCCGCGTCGAGCCGGCGGCGCACGCGCACCGGCTTGAAACCCAGGCGCTGTGTGACCAGGCTCAGCAGTTCCTGCATGGCACCGAACGGGCACAACCAGCCGCAGAAAGTGCCGCGGCCCCAGACGAGCAGCGTCGCCACCACGAAGGCCCACAACAACACCGTCACCGGGTCGGCGAGCAGGAAGGCCAGGCCTTGCCCGGCGACCACGGCCTCGATCAGCGAGGTGAGCGTCACGATCGTCAGCTGGCCCTGCGCCACCCAGCCGATGAACACGAGCGTGAACACGAGGTAAGCCACGCGCACCGCTTGCAGCCGGCGCGTGCTGGCGGCGACCCAGCGTTGGCGCGCGAGCAGCACCACCAGCAAGGCCAGGCCCAGCACCAGCACCGTGAGCTCGGCGGCACGCTGTGCCAGCGCCGGCTTCAGCGCGGTCCAGACGCTCGGCGCTGTTTCGGGCAGCCACGCCTTCAGTTCGGCGAGGCCGTAGGCCTGCGTGAACGAGGTCTCGGCGCGCTGTGTGCTTGCAGCGCCGCCGTCACGCACGACCTGCAATTCGAGCGCGAAGGCCTGCGACACGTCGAGCGGCTGGGCTCCGACGCTGCGCCAGAGCCGCGCTGCGGCCTGGCCGCCGCCGGCGGCGCGTGGCGGCGACAGCCGCAGGCCGGCGGGCGCACCGTCGACCGCCAGCAAGTCGATGCGGCGGTCGCCCTGGTGCAGCACCGCCCGCAGCGACGGCCCGCCGAGCGCGAGGCGGCCGTTCTCGAAGATCACGAAGATCAGTTCGCCGCTGTCGCGGAGCCCGCGCACCCGTTCCCAGGTGGCCGAGTCGAGCAGGTTGCGCCCGACTTGCGGCAGGCTCGCCAGGCCAAACCAGACGTCGATCGCCACGCCTTGCGGCTGCAGCATCGCCACCGCGTCGCGGCCGGCGCCCGCGGTGCCGGCGAAGCGGTTTTCCAGCTCGCGGTTGCTGCGTTCGATGCGCCGCACCAGTCCGGCCTGCGACAGCTCGTTCCAGCCGTTCGGCGCGAAACGTTCGCCACGCGCTGCCGACGGCGGGCCGCGCGCGCTGCCGGCCTGCGGGTCGTCGAGCCGCGCTAGCGCGACGCGGCTGGCCGATTGCATGATGCTGCGGTCGATGGCGAGCGCCGTGACCGTGCCGGCAGTCACGCCGTTGATGATGGCGCGGCTGTCGGTGCGCAGCGTCGCGCCTTTCGCACTGCCGACCTGCACATCGTGGCGCATCGAGAGGCCCTTGTACTGGGTCGCAAAGGCGGCGAGCTGCGCGTTGCCCTTGTCGCTCTGGAAGATCGGCTCGCGTTGCGCGAGCAGGCGCACGTCGAGGAAGTTGCCCTGCGCGTCGATCGCCACCAGCAGGTTGATCGGTTTGCCACCGTAGCCCGCGGTGGGTTCGAGGTCCACGGTCTCGAACACGTGTCCGACCAGCTGCGGCCCGGCCGCCTCGCGCCTGAAGATCGGCCACGCGGCCAGAGCCGGACTCTTTTCGCCCAGCATCAGCGGGGCCGGGAACAGCGGCTCCAGGGTGGAGCGTGTCATCGTGCCGGCCACACTGGCCTGCGGCAGGCCGCACAGCGCCAGCAGCACCGCCGCGATCACGACGGCGCAGCGAATGCCGGCACGGCACCGGCGCGATGAACCACGCATCGTCGGTGCCGAGCGGCTACTTCTGGATCGACACGAGGAAGCTGACGATCTGCTGAACGTCGGATTCCTTCAGGATGTCCTTCCACGTCGGCATGCCGGCGTCGGGGCGACCGTTCTTGATCGTCGTGGTCGCGGTCTCCTGCCACTTGTCGCTGTAGCGGGTTTTCAGGAAACGCACGTCGCGCTCGCGCACCGGGCTGTAGCCGTCGGAGCCATGGCAATGCGAACAGCGGTCGTTGAACTGCACGCGGCCGGCTTGTGCCGCTTCCGACAAAACCGGTGCCGGTGCCGGGGCCGCGGCAAGCACTGCGGGTGCCGATGCCGCCGTGGCGCCCTTCGGCGCGGCCTTGGTCGCAGGCTTCTTGGCCGGCACGGTCGTTTCGCTCACGGTCGCCCAGAGCGACGAAGGCACACGCACCACAGTGGCCGGCAGCGCAGCACGCGCGACCGCCAGGTTCACCGGCGACTGGCGCGGGAAGCCGTACTTGTCGGCCAGCTCGTCGATCTGCGGTTTGAGCTCGGCGAGTGCGCGGTCGATGTTGGCGGCCAGCGCTTCCTTGGTGCTGCGAACGGCCACCGCCACCGCGCCCGAGAGGTCGTGCCCGGCCACCGGCGTGACGCGCCAGCGGCTGTCCCAGCGCTTCTTGTTCTCGTAGCCCGCCACCGGCCCCCACAGGAAGGCTGCGTCGACCTCGCCCTTGGCGAGTGCGCTCAGCGCTTCTTCGGCGTTGCGGAAGGTGGTGGTCTTGAAGCCGTCGAGCGTCGACAGGAAGATCTGCGGCGTGCTGCCGTACTGCACCGCCAGGCGCTTGGTCTTCAGGTCGTCGAGGCTGTTGAAGCTGAAACCGGGTGCGGCGACGATGGCGTAGCCGACCTCGATGAACGCTTGAGTCTTGCGCAGGCCGCGCGCTTTGTAGTCGGGGCCCGCGGGCAGCGCGAACACCGCATCGCAGGCGTCTTGCAGAATCGTGTTGCGCAGCGCACGGCGTTGCATCTGGGTGTAGTACCAGGTGTATTCCACCGGCTGGTCGAGCTGCTTGCCCACCAGTTCGGCGAGTTCGATGTACATGCCGCGCTCCGGGCCTTCGGACTTGCTGAACGGCAGGTTGTCCGGGTCGGCGCACACACGCAAGGGGTCGGCACCTGCCGCCGATGCCACAAGGGCGCCGACGGCAAGAGCCGCGGCGAAGGCCAGGGCCTTCATGTTGCCGCGGATCGTCATGTCAATGCACTCCCGTCATCACTTGATGGAGAACACGTACAGCGTGCCACCCTCGGGGCTGGCCGCGACCATCTTCTCGCCCAACGCACCGAAGAACGCGGGGATCGACAGCGTGCGGCCCGACACCACGGCGACGTACTGCTTGCCGTCGAGCGTGTAGGTCATCGGCGCTGCGGTGATGCCCGAGCCGGCGTTGAACTTCCAGAGCAGCTTGCCGGTCTTGGCGTCG
>JAYVTD010000035.1:0-4493 GCA_043774765.1 Rhizobacter sp.
CTACGTCGGCTTCGACCAGGGCGGCCTGCTGACCGAGGCGGTCTCGAAGAAGCCGCACGCGGTGCTGCTGCTCGACGAGATCGAGAAGGCGCACCCCGATGTCTTCAACGTGCTGCTGCAGGTCATGGACCACGGCACGCTGACCGACAACAACGGGCGCAAGGCCGACTTCCGCAGCGTCATCATCATCATGACCACGAATGCCGGCGCCGAGACGATGAACAAGGCGGTCATCGGGTTCACCAACTCGCGTGAGCAAGGCGACGAGATGGCCGACATCAAGCGCCTGTTCACGCCCGAGTTCCGCAACCGCCTCGACGCGATCGTGAGCTTCAAGGCTCTCGACGAGGAGATCATCCTGCGTGTGGTCGACAAGTTTCTGCTGCAGCTGGAAAGCCAGCTCGCCGAGAAGAAGGTCGAGGTCACGTTCACCGACACGCTGCGCAAGCAGTTGGCGAAGAAGGGCTTCGACCCGCTGATGGGCGCGCGGCCGATGCAGCGCCTGATCCAGGACACGATCCGCCGTGCGCTTGCCGACGAGCTGCTGTTCGGCCGCCTGGTCGATGGTGGCCGACTGACGGTCGACGTCGACGCCGAGGGCAAGCCGCTGCTCGACATCCAGCCGAACAAGAAGAGCGACAAGCCGAAGGCCGAGCCGGCGACAGCGTAAGGAACGGCTTCCCCAGACAGGAGAGCGGGGGCCGTTGGCCCCCTTCTCTTTTGTTGTCAGGAAAGCGCGGCCGGGTCTTGCCGGAAGAACTTGCTCAGCAGCGTGTAGAGCGCCGGGTGCTCGGCCTGGAAGTCGCGTGGTGCGACGAAGAAGGCTTCCGACGCGACGGCGAAGAATTCTTCGGGGGCCTCGGCCGCGTAGGGATCGAGCAGCGTGTATTCATCGGCATCGATGCGGTCGCAGAAGCGCTCGTATTCGTCGCCCATGACTTCCATCCACTCTACCTGCGTCGCGCGGTCGGGCAGGGCGGGCACACCATCGGCCAGACCATCGCGCATGTCCATCACGTGCACGAACTCGTGGATCACGACGTTGTAGCCCTCGGCGGCAGACTCGCCCGCATCTTCGACGTCGCGCCACGACAGCATCACCGGGCCACCGTGCATCGCCTCGCCGGAGAGTTCTTCTTCGAAGTGGTGCACGACACCGTCGTCGTCGACCATCTCGCGCTGCGCCACGACCACGTCGGCATGTACCACGATCCCGACGAACCCGTCGTACCAGTGCAGCCCGAGGTTGAGCGCCGGCAGGCAGGCCTGCGTGGCGATGCACACGGCCATCAGGTCATCGACCTCCAGCCCCTGCACGCCGTGGAATTCCTTGGCGTCGAGGAACAGCGTCGACAGCTCGCGCAAGCGGGCCATGTCGGCTTCGCTGCGCCAGGTCAGAAACGGGAAACGGGCGAGCGCGAGTTGCCACAGCGCGTCGGGAATCGCGCGGTGTTGCAGCGTTCTGGCGTCGCGCCAGCGTTTGAACCAACCGGCCAAGATCAACCCGCGTCTTGGGGTGCAATGCGCCGCAGGCCGTCACGCGACCAGCGCAGCACATCGGCGCGGGGTGGCGTGCTGTGGTCCAGGTCCCAGTCGCTGAGCACGTGGCGTGTGAAGCCGGGCTGAAGCAACTGGTCTGCGGGGAGGTGCGTGTGGCCGTGCACCAGCACCTTTGCGTCGGCGGCGCGCATCCACTTGACGCACACGGCCAGATCGAGATCGAGCCACTCGGGCTGCATCGCCCCGTGGCGCCGCTCGCTCTCGTGGCGCACTTCGCGCGCGAGCGCACGCCGTTCGGCGAGCGGTCGCGCCAGCACCGACGCTTGCCACGACGGGCTGCGCACCATCGTGCGAAAGCTCTGGTAGTCGGTGTCGGCGAGGCAGAGTGCGTCGCCGTGGGTGAGCAGCAGCCGTTCGCCGAACGCCGCCACGACGGTCGGGTCGGAGAGCGCGGTCACATTGCAGGCCGAGAGCATGTCGGCACCGACCAGAAAGTCGCGGTTGCCGACCATGAAGGCGACGGTTCGCACTGCGGCTGCCTGACGCAGCACGTCGGCGCACTGCGCTTCGAACCCTTCATGACGCGCGTCGTCGCCGACCCACACCTCGAACAGGTCTCCGAGGATGAACACCGCATCGGCCTGCGTGCCGCGCATGTATTGCGACCAGACCTCGAAGCCACGCGGCGTGTCGGCGGCCAGGTGCAGGTCGCTGATGAAGTCGATCGCCTGCCAGTCGTTCGGCGCGCTGAAAGCACCGAACGTGGGCAGGGCGAGCGCAGTCACCGCGAGCCTTCGTCGTCAGCTCAGACGCGCGAAGCGCGAACGATCGTCACGTCTTCGAGCGGCACGTCACCGTGGCCGCCCTTGCTGCCGGTCTTGACCTTCTCGATCGTATCGACCACGTCGTTGCCCGACACCACTTTCGCAAACACCGCGTAGCCCCAGCCCGAGGCCGTTTCGGCAGTGAAGTTCAGGAAGTTGTTGTCGGTCGAGTTGATGAAAAACTGCGAGCTCGCCGAGTGCGGCGCCGAGGTGCGCGCCATCGCCAGCGTGTAGTGGTCGTTCTTCAGGCCGTTGTTGGCCTCGTTGGTGATCGTGGCGTTGCTCGACTTCTGCTTCATGCCGGGCTCGAAGCCGCCGCCCTGGACCATGAACCCGGGAATCACGCGGTGGAACACCGTGCCGTTGTAATGTTCGGCGTCCACATATTCGAGGAAGTTCTTCGACGAGATCGGTGCTTTCACTTCATCGAGCTGGATGCGGATCGTGCCCTTGCTGGTTTCGAGATCGACTTGGGTGCTCATGTTCATTTCTCCACGGTGGCGGTTTTGATGGTGACGGGCTCGACCGGCACGTCGCCGTTCGGGCCCTTGTTGCTGGTGGGTACGACGCGGATCTTGTCGACCACGTCCATCCCCGAGACGACTTTGCCGAACACGGCGTAGCCGTTGCCGTCACGCGAGCTGGCGGCGTTCAGGAACTCGTTGTCCTTTACGTTGATGAAGAACTGCGAGGTCGCCGAGTTCGGGTCGTTGGTGCGCGCCATCGCGACCGTGCCGCGCTCGTTGTTCAGGCCGTTCTTGCTTTCGAGCGGGATCGGCGCGCGGGTCGTCTTCTCTTTCATGTCGGCGGTCATGCCCCCGCCCTGGATCATGAAGTTCGGGATGACGCGGTGGAACACCGTGCCGTTGTAGTGCCCGGCCTTCACGTACTGCAGGAAGTTCTCGGCCGACTTCGGCGCCTTGGCGGCGTCGAGCTCGATCACGATGTCGCCGGCCGAGGTGGCGAGCTTGACCTTCTGCGCGAAGGCCGAAGCGCCCGTGCCCAGTGCAACGGCCAGCAGCGTGGTGCCGGCCCAGCGGGAAAGGGGGTGTGTCATGGTCTGTTTCCTTTGTATGAATGGCTTGGGTTCGGGTTCATCGTGCCGGCGTGTCGGGGCTCTGGGTGACACGCGGCTTGGTCTTGAACAAATCACGCACCAGCGCGAGCTTCGGCGGCACGCTCACGTTGCGCGGTTCGAATTGCAAGGCCCGTGCGTACGACTGGGCGGCGAGCGTCGCGTACACATCGCCGAGGTTCTCGTGCGCGGTGGCATAGCCGGGGTTGGCGCGCAGCGCCTGCTCCAGCGTGGCGCGGGCCTTGATGTAGTCGCCGGTCGCGGCGTGGATCGCGGCGAGGTTGTTGTAGGGCTCCGCGAGATCGGGGTAATCCTCGGTGAGCTTCTGGAACTGCGCGATGGCCTCGGGGTAACGTTTCGCGTCGGCCAGCATCACGCCCTTGAGGAAGCGCATGGGCGGGTCTTTGGGGGTGAGCGCGAGGAACTCGTCGGCACGCTGCATCGCAGCAGTCGACTGGCCGGAATAGTGCAGGCTGTGCACGTCGCTCAAGGCATCGGCGCGCACGGTCATGCCGGTGCCGAACAACGCGAACAGCAACGATCCGGCAAGCAGGTGGGGCAAACGAATCATTGGCGTCCGCAAAGACGAAACAGGCGTGGGGGATGGGGTGCGTGGCAGCGGCGTGGGGCTCGCGGCGCGGCCCGTTATACTGAATTGATTGTAGTGCAGGCCTCTTGTTCGCAGGCTTGCGCGGGGCTTGTTGCAAGCGTGTTGCCGCAGCCTCGTCCCACCCCACCGACCCGACCTGAAGCCCCGCGCGCCCTGTGCTGCAACGGGCCAGAAATTGCCCATCGGCCCATGTCACTTCGCATTCACAACACCCTGACCAGGGAGCTGGTGAGCTTCACGCCGATCGAGCCGGGCCACGTGCGCATGTACGTCTGCGGCATCACCATCTACGACCTGTGCCATGTGGGGCACGCCCGCATGATGGTCGCATTCGACCTGATCTACGGCTGGCTGCGCACGCTCGGTTACCGCGTGACCTACGTGCGCAACATCACCGACATCGACGACAAGATCATCCGCCGTGCGCTCGAGCGCAATATCCCGATCCGCCAGCTCACCGACGAGATGGTGCAGGCGATGCACA
>JAYVTD010000036.1:0-7619 GCA_043774765.1 Rhizobacter sp.
GGCCTGGCGCTGTTCTACGGCGGCCTGGTGCGCAGCAAGAACATGCTGTCGGTGCTGATGCAGGTGATGGTCACGTTCTCGATGATCGTCGTGCTGTGGTGCGTGTATGGCTACAGCCTGGCCTTCACCGAAGGCAACGCCTTTATCGGCGGCTTCGACCGGCTGTTCATGAAAGGCCTGTTCGATCCAGTCGCTGGTACCTTCGCGATGGCGGCCACCTTCAGCAAGGGGGTCTACATTCCCGAGCTGTTGTTCATGGCGTTCCAGGCGACCTTCGCCGGCATCACCTGCTGCCTGATCGTGGGTGCTTTCGCTGAACGCGCCAAGTTCTCGGCGGTGCTGCTGTTCATGGCGCTGTGGTTCACTTTCAGCTATGCGCCGATCGCGCACATGGTCTGGTTCTGGATGGGCCCGGACGCGTATGCCTCGAAGGAAGTGGTCGACGCGATGAACGCGAAGGCTGGCTACCTGTGGCAGATGGGTGCGCTTGACTTCGCGGGTGGCACGGTCGTGCACATCAACGCGGCGGTCGCCGGCCTGGTCGGTGCCTACATGATCGGCAAGCGGGTCGGTTACGGCAAGGAAGCGTTCACGCCGCACTCGCTGACGCTGACGATGGTCGGCGCCGCGATGCTGTGGGTCGGCTGGTTCGGCTTCAACGCCGGCTCGGCGCTCGAAGCTGGCAACACCGCCGTGCTTGCCTTCATGAACACCTTCAGCGCCACCGCAGCCGCGGTGCTCGCCTGGTGCATCGGCGAAGCGCTGGTGAAGGGCAAGGCTTCGATGCTGGGTGCCGCGTCAGGTGCTGTGGCCGGCCTGGTGGCCATCACCCCGGCAGCGGGCAATGTGGGCCTGATTGCAGCGATCATCATTGGCTTCGTCGCCGGCTTCGCCTGCCTGTGGGGTGTGACCGGCCTGAAGAAGATGCTCGGTGCTGACGACTCGCTCGACGTGTTCGGCGTGCACGGTGTCGGCGGTATCGTCGGCGCGCTGCTCACCGGCGTGTTCAACACCCAGTCCCTCGGCGGCCCCGGCCTCGTGGGCGACTGGGTCACGGCGGGTGTCATCTCCAACGGCATCGGCGCACAGGTCTGGATACAGCTGAAGGCCGTGTTGCTGACCATCGTGTGGTCGGGTGTGGTTTCGTTCGTGGCCTACTTCATCGTGGACAAGGTCGTCGGCCTGCGTGTCAACGAAGAAGACGAACGCGAAGGTCTGGACATCAGTGCCCACGGCGAAACGGCGTACCACAATTAGTGCTTCGCTGAAGACGATGACGGGGTCACCTCTGGCGACCCCTTCAAGGGAAAGGGCCGCGATTGTGGCCCTTTTCTTTTGCGTCGGCGGGACTCTGCGGCGGGTCTTGCGCCCGCCGCCCGAAGCCCCAGATGCCTAGAATCTCCCTCCCGCGCATTTTCGCGGCCGCACTTCTTCGGGCCCTGCCATGGTTCCTCACCTCATCACCGCACTCACCGGCCCGATCAACGAACTAGAGCAGCGCATCCTCGAGTCGCTGCCGGCCATCGAACGCTGGTTCCGGCTCGAGTGGATGGAGCACACGCCACCGTTCTACACCTCGGTCGACGTGCGCAACGCGGGCTTCAAGCTGGCGCCGGTCGACACCAACCTGTTCCCGGGCGGTTTCAACAACCTGACGGTCGAGATGCTGCCGCTGGCGGTACAGGCGGCGATGGCGGCGATCGAGAAAATCTGCCCCGAAGCCAAGAACCTGCTGCTGATTCCCGAAAAACACACCCGCAACACGTTCTACCTGGCCAACGTGCAGCGCTTGATGCAGATCTTCCACATGGCCGGCTTGAACGTGCGCCTGGGCACGCTCGACGACAGCATCACGCAGCCGACCGAAATCGCGCTGCCCGACGGCAGTGCGCTCACGGTCGAACCGCTGGTGCGCACCCGCGGGCGCCTCGGCCTGAAGGGCTTCGACCCGTGCACGATCCTGCTCAACAACGACCTGTCGGCCGGCATCCCGAAGGTGCTGGAGAACCTGCACGAGCAGTACCTGCTGCCGCCGCTGCACGCCGGCTGGGCGTTGCGGCGCAAGACCAAACACTTCGCGGCCTACGAAGAAGTGGCGAAGAAGTTCGCCAAGCTGCTGGGCATGGACCCGTGGCTGATCAACCCGATGTTCGCGCGCTGCGGCGAAGTGAACTTCACCGATGGCAGCGGCGAGGAGTGCCTGATGAGCAACGCCGAAACGCTGCTCGGCAAGGTGCGGCGCAAGTACAAGGAATACGGCATCCAGGAAAAGCCGTTCATCGTCGTCAAGGCCGATGCCGGCACTCCCGGCATGGGCGTGATGACGGTGCGCGACCCGAAAGAGCTGTCGGACCTGAACCGCAAGGCGCGCAGCAAGATGGGCGTGATCGAGGGCGGGCAGGAGGTCAGCGCAGTCATCCTGCAGGAAGGCGTGCCGACCTACGAACGTGTCAACGACGCCGTGGCCGAGCCGGTCGTCTACATGATCGACCGGTATGTGGTGGGCGGCTTCTACCGCGTCAACGCCGGGCGCGGCATCGACGAGAACCTGAACGCGCCGGGTGCCAGCTTCGTGCCGCTGGCTTTCGCCGAACACAACCAGTTGCCCAAGCCGGGCGCCAAACCCGGCGCCAGCGCACCGAACCGCTTCTACATGTACGGCGTGGTCGCGCGACTGGCCATGGGGGCGGCGAGCTACGAGCTCGAGGCCACCGACCCGGATGCCGAAGTCTATGAATAGCCGCTCGGCGCGGCCGTGGCAACCCAGATCTTGGCTCGGTTGCTGCGCCGCAACATGATGAGCGAAGCGCGTCGATGCGCGCGGCACCGGGGCGCAGAATAGGCCGCCGTACCGCCGCCGCCGCCATATCCCGGGTGGTTCGGCCGCCGTGCCCCGAGTGCACAATGACCTTGAACCGATCCTGGTCCTGAACAGCGTTCGCCCCGCGTGAGCACCACTTCCACATCCAACAAATCCGCGCTTGCCGGCCTCACCCTGGGTGCCATCGGGGTCGTCTACGGCGACATCGGCACCAGCCCGCTGTACGCGCTCAAAGAAGTGTTCGCCCACGGCCACGTGCGGCTCACCGCCGAGAACATCTACGGGGTGCTCTCGCTCGTGTTCTGGACCCTGACCGTGGTGGTATCGGTCAAGTACGTGGTGCTGATCCTGCGGGCCGACAACAACGGCGAAGGCGGTTTGATCGCGATGCTGGCGTTGGCGTCGCAGGCCGTGAAAGACCGCCCGCTGCTGCGCCGGCGCCTGCTGTTGCTGGGCATCTTCGGCACCGCGATCTTCTTCGGCGACGGGGTGATCACTCCGGCGATCTCGGTGCTCTCGGCCATCGAGGGACTGGAGGTTGCGGCGCCTGCCTTGCACCGCTACGTCGTGCCGCTGACCCTGATCGTGCTGACCGCGCTGTTCATGGTGCAGCGACGCGGCACCGACAGCGTGGGGCGGCTGTTCGGGCCGGTGATGGTGGTCTGGTTCGTGGTGCTGGCGGTGCTGGGCCTCGTGCACATCGCCGAGAACCCGGCCATCCTGTGGGCGCTGAGCCCGCATTACGCACTGGTCTTTCTGGTTGGCAACCCCGGGGTGGCCTTCATTGCGCTCGGCTCGGTGGTGTTGTGCGTGACCGGTGCAGAAGCGCTCTACGCCGACATGGGCCACTTCGGCAAGAAACCGATCCGCCTGGCCTGGTTCAGCCTGGCGATGCCGGCGCTGGTGCTCAATTACTTCGGCCAGGGCGCGATGCTGCTCGAACACCCGAGCAAGGTCGGCAACCCCTTCTTCGAGATGGCGCCGACCTGGGCGCTGTACCCGCTGATCGGGCTGGCCACCTGCGCCACCGTGATCGCGTCGCAAGCGCTGATCACGGCCGCGTTCTCGGTCACCAAGCAGGCGGTCCAGCTCGGTTACCTGCCGCGCCTGCGCATCCTGCACACATCGGTCAAGGAAGCCGGCCAGATCTACGTGCCCTTCATCAACTGGAGCCTGTACATCTGCATCGTGATCGCGGTGGTGATCTTCCAGTCGACCACCAAGCTCGCGGCGGCCTACGGCATCGCGGTGACGATCGACATGCTGATCACCACCACGATGACCTTCTTCGTGATCCGCTACGCCTGGAAGTACCCGTGGTCGCTGTGCTTCGCGGCCACCGGCTTTTTCTTCATCGTCGACCTGGTCTACTTCAGCGCCAACGTCGTCAAGGTGTTCGACGGTGGCTGGTTCCCGGTCGCCATCGGCGCCGTGATGTTCACGCTCATGATGACCTGGAAGCAGGGCCGCCGTCTGATGGCCAAGCGCCTGCGCGAAGACGCGATCGACCTGAAGAGTTTTCTCGAGGCTGTGTTCGTGAGCCCGCCCACACGGGTGCAGGGCACAGCGGTGTTTCTCGTCAGCGACCAGGGCATCACGCCGAACGCGCTGCTGCACAACCTGAAGCACAACAAGGTGCTGCACGAGACCAACCTGTTCGTCACCGTGAAGCACCATGAAGTGCCCTGGATCGGCTTCGACAAACGCTGCGAGATGGAGCCGCTCGGCCACGACTGCTGGCAGGTTACGCTCAACTTCGGCTTCAAGAACGAACCCGACGTGCCCGAAGCGCTGGCCTTGCTGCAGAACCGCGGCTGCGTCATCGACGAGATGGACACGTCGTACTTCCTGTCGCGCGACATCGTGATCCCGACCACCGGCGGTGGCATGTCCGACTGGCGCGAGAAGCTCTTCGTCGGCATGCACCGCAACGCAGCCGCGGCAGCCGACTTTCTGAGCCTGCCGGCCAACCGGGTGGTGGAACTGGGTTCGAAGCTGGAAATCTGACGCCGCTATCCTCGCTGCATGCGAGCCCGCCTCTCCGACCTGTCGCTCTCCGCCGTCACCGCCGGCTTCGTCGCCGTGCTGGTCGGTTTCACCAGCTCGGTGGCCATCGTGTTCCAGGCCGCCAGCTCGCTCGGCGCCACGCCGGCGCAGATCGGTTCATGGATGTGGGCGCTCGGGCTGGGCATGGGCTTGTGCACCTTGCTGCCGTCGTTGTGGCTGCGTCAGCCGGTGATGGTGGCGTGGAGCACGCCGGGCGCCGCGGTGCTCGCCACCGCCGGCATCGCGGGCGGGTTCGGCATGGCCGAGGCGACCGGCGCGTTCATCGTGTGTGCTGCCTTGATCACGCTGTTCGGCGTCACCGGCTGGTTCGAGCGGCTGCTCTCGCGCATCCCGATGCCGATCGCCAGCGCCCTGCTGGCTGGCGTGCTCACACGCTTCGGGCTCGATGCGTTCGTGGCGCTCAAGTCGGCGTTCGCGCTGGTGCTGCTGATGTTTGCGGCCTACCTGATCGGTCGCCGTCTCTGGCCGCGTTACGCGGTGCCCGGTGTGCTCGCGGCCGGGGTCGTGTTCGCAGCCGTCAACGGCCAGTTGCACCTCGAAGGCGTGCACTGGGGCCTGACGGTACCGGTGTTCACGGCGCCAGAATTCAGCTGGCGTGCGACCGTGAGCCTGGCGCTGCCGCTGTTCGTCGTGACGATGGCGTCGCAGAACCTGCCCGGCGTGGCCGCGATCCGCGCCGCGCACTACGACATGCCGATCTCGAAGATCGTCACGCTCACGGGCCTGGCGACGCTGGTGCTCGCGCCTTTCGGCGCCTTCGCGCTCAACCTGTCGGCGATCACCGCTGCGATCTGCATGGGCCGCGAGGCTCACCCCGACCCCGAGAAGCGCTACATGGCGGCCGCCACCTGCGGGCTGATCTACTGCGTGATCGGCCTGTTCGGCGCAGCTGTCACCGGTGTGCTGACGGCGTTCCCGCGCGAACTCGTGGTGGCGATCGCCGGTCTGGCGCTGCTCGGCAGCATCGGCGGTGGTCTGGCATTGGCGCTTCAGTCCGACGCGCACCGCGAAGCGGCGCTCATCACCTTCCTCGTCACGCTCAGCGGCCTGAGCCTGGCGGGCATCGGCTCGGCCTTCTGGGGCGTGGTCGCGGGCGCGCTTGCGCTATTTGTGCAACAGTGGCGGCCCCGTTCAGTTGCCTGAGATCGCCCCATGAA
This sequence comes from Rhizobacter sp., assembly GCA_043774765.1. Taxonomy (GTDB): domain Bacteria; phylum Pseudomonadota; class Gammaproteobacteria; order Burkholderiales; family Burkholderiaceae_C; genus LMDS01. Next base: position 6,046 of record JAYVTD010000036.1, read on the forward strand.
ACTGCTGTTCGTCGCCGACCCTCTCGAAGGCTTCAAGACCTACAAGGATTCGACTTTCGCGATGATGCGCGAAGCCGCATCGCGTGGCCACGAGCTGGTGGCCTGCGGCCCGCAAGACATCATGTGGCAGCGCGGTGGCCGGGTCACGGCCTACGTGCGCGAGATCACGCTCACCGGCGACGCGCATGACTGGTTCGTTGCCAGACAACACGCGCCGCACGAGGTGCCGATGGTGCTGGCCGACCTCGACGCGGTCGTGATGCGCAAGGACCCGCCCTTCGACAGCGAGTATTTCTACGCCACGCACCTGCTGCAGCAGGCCGAGCGCGAGGGCGCGCGTGTATTCAACAAACCGGCTGCCTTGCGCGACCACCCGGAAAAGCTCGCGATCCTCGAGTTCCCGCAATTCATCGGCCCGACCCTGGTGACGCGCGACGAGAGCGACATCAAACGCTTTCACGCCGAACACCACGACATCATCCTCAAGCCGCTCGACGGCATGGGCGGCATGGGCATCTTCCGCGTCGGGCCCGATGGCCTGAACCTCGGCAGCATCATCGAAACCCTGAACAAGGGCGGCGCCGAGACCGTGATGGTTCAGCGTTACCTGACCGAGATCACGAAGGGCGACAAGCGCATCCTGATCATCGGCGGCAAGCCGGTGCCACACGCGCTGGCGCGCATTCCGCAGGGCAGCGAGATTCGCGGCAACCTGGCGGTCGGTGGCAAGGGCGTGGCGCAGCCGTTGAGCGCGCACGACCGCGGGGTGGCCGAAGCGATCGGCCCGTTGCTCGCAGCCCGCGGCCTGCTGCTGATCGGGCTGGACATGATCGGCGACTGCGTGACCGAGATCAACGTCACCAGCCCGACCGGCTTCCAGGAGATCACCCAGCAAAGTGGCTTCGACGTCGCGAAGATGTTCATCGATGCGCTGGAGGCGGCGCTCGCCGGCTGAACACGCGCGAAGGCGCGTGCAGGGATAATCCGCGCTTTCCCTGAAAGCCACTCCGCGTAACGCGCTGTGGCCACGCGTGACTCCATGGCTCTCCTTTCCCTTTCCAACGCCCACCTCGCCTACGGCCACGTGGCCCTGCTCGACGAAGCAGCGTTTTCGCTTGAGCTGGGCGAGCGGCTCGGCTTGATCGGCCGCAACGGTGCCGGCAAGTCGTCGATGCTGAAGATCATTGCCGGGCTCGAAAAGCTCGACGACGGCCTGCTGCAGATGACGCAGGGCGTGCGCATCTGCTATGTGCCGCAGGAGCCGGTGTTCGAGCCCGGCCACAGCGTGTTCGAAGCGGTGAGTGAAGGCGTGACTGAGGCGCGCGCGGTGCGCCAGGCTTACGAAGAACACGCCGACGGCGTCGATCTCGATGCCTTGCAAACCCGCATCGAAGCGCTCGATGCGTGGAACTGGGAACAGCGTGTGGAGACCACGCTCGCGCAGCTGCACCTCGATGGCGCGCGTGACATCGGCGAGCTTTCCGGCGGCATGAAAAAGCGCGTGGCGCTGGCGCAAGCGCTCGTCGCCGTGCCCGACGTGCTCTTGCTCGACGAGCCCACCAACCACCTCGACC
>JAYVTD010000037.1:0-7742 GCA_043774765.1 Rhizobacter sp.
GGCATCGTCGTGCAGTGCCAGGACGGCCGCAGCCAGCACAGCAACCGCGACGTGGCCTGGAAGCGGCTGCGCTCGCGGCTCTACGACCACGAGATGCGCAAACGCATGGAAGAACAGCAGAAGCTCGAAGACACGAAGACCGACGTGGGCTGGGGCCACCAGATCCGTTCGTATGTGCTCGACCAGAGCCGCATCAAGGACCTGCGCACCAACGTGGAAATGAGCAACACGCAGAAGGTGCTCGACGGCGACCTCGATGTCTTCATCGAAGCCAGCCTGAAGCAGGGTGTTTAGATGAAGCTTGAAGTCAAGGCCTTGCTGTTCGACCTCGACGGCACGCTGATCGACAGCATGCCGCACCACCACACTGCGTGGGTCGAGTGGCACGCGCGGCGCGGGCTGAAGATCGACGCCGACAGCTTCTTCGTGTCGACCGCCGGGCGCTCGAACGACGAAATCTTCGCCGACATGCTGCCGGGCACGGGCGCGGCCGCGATCGCGGTGCTCGTCGACGAAAAGGAAACGCTGTACCGCGAGTTTGCGGCACCAAAGCTGGCCTTGATCGCCGGCGCACAAGACTTCGTGCAACGGGCCCGGGCCGCGGGCCTGCGGCTGGCGGTGTGCACCGCCTCCACGCCGAAGAACATGGCGCTCGCGTTCCAGCGTTTCGGCATCGACCGCTGGGTCGAGACCGTCGTCAGCCCGGCCGACATCTCCTCCGAGCCGGGCGCCAGCGGCCGGCTGCGGGGCAAGCCGCACCCCGACATCTTTCTCGAAGCGGCACGGCGGCTCGGCATTGCGCCCGAACATTGCGTGGTGTACGAAGACGCACCGCTCGGCGTGGAAGCTGCACGCCGCGCCGGCATGCAGGCGGTGGCGTTGACGACCACGCTGCCGGCGAATGCCTTCGCCGGATTCGACAACCTGCTCGCTATCGCCGCCGATTTCACGACGCTCGCTCTGCCCGCCTGACAACACAAGAAAGCACACCCCATGATGCGTGAAGGCACCTCCCCGCTGATCCGCCGCGCCGACTACACGGCACCGGCCTATTGGATCAAGTCTGTTGACCTGAGCTTCGACCTGGATCCGGCCAAGACCATGGTCATCAGCCGCATTCAGGTCGTGCGCAACGCCGACGTGCCGGCGCAGCCGCTGCGCCTGCATGGCGAGGAGCTGAACCTGACGCGCGTGCTGGCCAATGGCGCTTCGGTGTCGTTCCGCCATGAAGACGGCCTGCTCGTGATCGACAACCTGCCCTCGGATCAGTTCACGCTCGAGATCCGCAACACCTGCGCGCCCGAGAAGAACACGCAGCTGTCGGGCCTGTACACCTCGGGCGGCGGGTTCTTCACGCAGTGCGAGGCCGAGGGCTTTCGCCGCATCACCTACTTTCTCGACCGGCCCGACGTGATGGCGGTCTACACGGTCACGCTGCGCGCCAACAAGGCGACCTACCCGGTCTTGCTGAGCAATGGCAACCTCGTCGAACAAGGCGATCTGGAAGGCGGCCGCCACTTCGCGAAGTGGCACGACCCGTCCCCGAAACCGAGCTACCTGTTCGCGCTCGTCGCTGCCGACCTGGTGGCGCGCCAGCAGAACATCCGAACCCGCGCCGGCAAAGACCACCAGCTGCAGATCTACGTGCGCCGCGGCGACCTGGACAAGACCGAACACGCGATGAACTCGCTGATCGCCTCGGTGGTGTGGGACGAAGCACGCTTCAATCTGCCGCTCGACCTCGAGCGTTTCATGATCGTCGCCGTTGAAGACTTCAACATGGGCGCGATGGAGAACAAGGGCCTGAACATCTTCAACACGAAGTACGTTCTGGCCTCGCCTTCCACCGCCACCGACAACGACTACGCCGGCATCGAATCGGTGGTCGGCCACGAGTACTTCCACAACTGGACCGGCAACCGCATCACCTGCCGCGACTGGTTCCAGCTGAGCCTGAAAGAAGGCCTCACGGTCTTTCGCGACCAGGAATTCAGCATGGACATGGCCGGCAGCGAGAGCAGCCGCGCCGTCAAGCGCATCGAAGACGTGCGGCGCCTGCGCGAGGCGCAGTTCCCCGAAGACGCCGGCCCGATGGCGCACCCCGTGCGGCCCGACAGTTATGTCGAGATCAACAACTTCTACACCGCCACCGTCTACGAGAAGGGCGCCGAGGTCGTGCGCATGATGCACACGCTGGTCGGCCGCGAAGGTTTTGCGCGTGGTTTGACGCTCTACTTCGAGCGCTTCGACGGCCAGGCCGTGACCTGCGACGACTTCGCACAAGCCATCGCCGATGCCAACCCGCAAAGCGAATTCGCGCGCACGCTGCCGCAGTTCAAGCTCTGGTATTCACAGGCCGGCACGCCGCGGATCACCGCGCGGGGGCGTTACGACGCGCCTTCGCGCACCTACACGCTGGGCATCGAACAGTCGAACACGGCGGGCGGCGTGACAACGAACCAGCCGAACGTGATCCCGCTCGCGCTCGGCCTGGTCGGCCGCGACGGTCGCGCTCTGCCGGTGCAGCTCGAGGACGAGCCCGCCACCGATGCCACCCAGCGGTTACTGCTGGTGCAGGACAAGCGCTGCTTCTTCACTTTCGTCAACCTCGACGTAGAGCCCGTGCCTTCGCTGCTGCGCGGTTTCTCCGCGCCAGTCACGCTGGTCGACGGCCTGAGCGACGCCGACCTGCTGGTGCTGTTGCAGCACGACAGCGACCCCTTCAACCGCTGCGAAGCCGGCCAGCGCCTGGCGCTGAACCGGATTCTCGCGAGCGTTCGAAGCGACGATGCACAGGCCACGCTGGTGCTCGACGACGCCTTCATCGACGCGATGCGATCGATCTTGCGCCACCCCGGCCTCGATGCCGCGTTCAAGAACGAAGTGCTGTCGCTGCCGAGCGAGTCCTACGTGGCCGAGCAGCTGGCGGTCGTCGACCCGCAACGCATTCACGCGGTGCGCCACGCGATGCTCACGCAACTGGCGGGCACGCTGCGCGCCGACTGGGAATGGGCGTTTGATGCACACCAGGTGAGCGGTGCCTACTCGCCCGACCCGGTCTCGGCCGGCAAACGTGCGCTGGCCAAACGCGCTCTCATGATGCTGTGCCTGGGCTCGGCGGAGAGCGGCGACACGGTGTGGCCGGGCCGCGCCCTGCAGCGTTTCAAGGACGCCGGCAACATGACCGACCGCCTCGGGGCCCTCGGCGCACTGGTGAACACGCACTCGGCACTGGCCGAGCCGGCGCTGGAGAAGTTCCACGCGATGTTCCGCAGCGAAGCGCTCGTGATCGACGCCTGGTTCGCCTTGCAGGCGAGCGCGCCGGAACTGGATGGCCGCGTGTTCGCACGCGCCAAACAGCTGCTCAAGCACCCCGACTTCTCGATCCGCAACCCGAACCGTGCGCGCAGCCTGATCGGCACGCTGTGTGCCAGCAACCCGGCGGCCTTCCACCGCGCCGATGCGGCGGGCTACGTGTTTTGGGCCGACCGCGTGATCGAGCTCGACTCGGCCAACCCGCAGCTCGCGTCGCGCATGGCGCGTTACTGCGACCGCTGGAGCCAGCTGGCCGAACCGTATCGCTCGGCGGCGCGCGAAGCGATCGCACGTGTGGCAGCCAAGCCGGGTTTGTCGAGCGACGTCAACGAGATCGTCACGCACGCATTGCAGGCCTGATCACACAGGAAGAAAAAAATGGCAAAAAGAATCAACGCGTTCTACGCACAGTCGGGCGGCGTCACCGCCGTGATCAACGCGTCGGCCTGTGGCGTGATCGAAACCGCGCGCAAGCACAAAGACAAGATCGGCAAGGTCTACGCGGGGCGCAACGGCATCATCGGTGCGCTGACCGAAGACCTGATCGATACCGGCAAGGAATCGGCCTCGGCGATTGCGGCGCTGCGCTACACGCCCTCGGGCGCGTTCGGCTCGTGCCGCTTCAAGCTCAAATCGCTCGAAGCCAACCGGCGCGAGTACGAACGCCTGATCGCCGTCTTCAAGGCCCACGATATCGGCTATTTCTTCTACAACGGCGGCGGCGATTCGGCCGACACCTGCTTCAAGGTGAGTCAGCTCTCGGAGCAGATGGGCTACCCGCTGCAGGCGATCCACGTGCCCAAGACGATCGACAACGATCTGCCGATCACCGATTGCTGCCCCGGCTTCGGCTCGGTCGCAAAGTACGTGGCCGTGTCCGCGCTCGAAGCCTCGTTCGACGTGCGCTCGATGGCGCGCACTTCCACCAAGGTGTTCGTGATGGAAGTGATGGGCCGCCACGCCGGCTGGATCGCGGCCGCCGGCGCGCTGATCGAAGACCACGGCATCCCGGTCGTGGTGCTGTTCCCCGAGATCGAGTTCGTTGAAGCGAAGTTTCTGGCGCGGGTCGACTCGCTCGTGAAGAAACACGGCTACTGCACCGTCGTGGTTTCCGAAGGCTGCCACCACCCCGACGGCACTTTCCTCGCCGAGCAGGGTGCGCGTGACGCTTTCGGCCACGCCCAGCTCGGGGGCGCGGCACCGGTCGTCGCCAACATGGTCAAGAACGCGCTCGGCCACAAGTTCCACTGGGCCGTGGCCGACTACCTGCAGCGTGCCGCGCGCCACATCGCCTCGAAGACCGACGTGAAGCAGGCCTACGAGCTGGGCCAGAAGGCCGTGGAACTGGCGCTGAAAGGCCACAACGCGGTGATGCCGACGGTCGAGCGCATCAGCGACGTGCCCTACAAGTACCGCATCGGCGTCGCGCCGCTCGCCCAGGTGGCGAACGTCGAGAAATTCATGCCGCGCGACTTCATCACGAAAGACGGCTTCGGCATCACCGAGAAGTGCAAGCGTTACCTCACGCCGCTGATCCAGGGCGAAGACCACCCGAAGTACAAGAACGGCCTGCCGGTCTACGTGACGCTGAAGAACCTCTCGGTCGCGCAGAAGTTGCCGCAGTTCAAGCTGTGAGGGGTTCGCGGCAGCAGCTAGAATGCGCGCTTTGCTGAATCAGCTTTGGCGGGTTCAGCAGATGCCGGTGTAGCTCAGTTGGTAGAGCAGCGCATTCGTAATGCGAAGGTCGGGAGTTCGACTCTTCTCACCGGCACCAGATGAGACGGGGGTCAGCGGCCTTGCGGCGGCTGACCCTTTTGTCATACTGACCCGCAACACTCTCACGATGCCGATCCTGTCTCGCCTTCGCCTCAGCTTGCTTGCCGCGACCCACAGCCCCGCCGCTATGTGGCGCTGGCGTTGGCTTCTCGCCGTGCTGGCGATGCTGGTGAGCTGGCTGGCGCTGTCACCGGCCCCGCCCGACGGGCTCGACACCGGCTGGGACAAGCTGAACCACGCTGGCGCCTTCGCGGCGCTCACCGTGGTGGCGATCTTCGCCTTCCCGCGTTCGCGGCGCAGCCTGTGGCTGCTACTGGCCGGCCTGCTGTGCTTCGGCGGAGCGATCGAGATTGCTCAATCGTTCACGCCGACGCGCAGCGCGGAATGGGGCGACTTGCTGGCCGACGCAGTGGGCATGGCGGCGGGGGCGCTCGCCGCCGTGCTCATCACGCGGATCGTCTTGGGCAGGACTCAGTTGCGGTGATCGTTGGCGTGGCCGTGGCCACGGTCTTAGTCATCTTTGTCGCGCTTGTTCTTCTTGTCGCGCTTGTCTTGCTTGTCGTGCTTGTCCCAACCGCGTTTGTTACCGCGGTTCCAGCCTGGGTGCTCGTGCTCGTAGCGTTCGCGAACCCAGCTGTCCTGCACGAAGTACACCGGCTGGCCGCAGGCGTTGTAGCTTCCGCAATACTGGCGCCAATTCTGCTGGTGCACCGGCGGCACGTACAGGTAGATCGGCGGTCGCTCGACCACCACACGTGGCTGAACAATGATGACTGGTTGTGGCAGCACCAGAGCGGGCCGCGGAATGTCGCCGATGTTGATGCGCCCGTACACACCGGGCTGGTTGATGCCGATCGAGACACCGACACTCGGCTGCGCAACGGCCGAGCCGATGGCCGCGGCGCCGAGCACCAGGGCAATGATCTTTTTCATGGTCTTCTCCAGAGTGAGTCGTGAATCAAGAACGCGGTTGACGGGCAGCGAGCAGACAGGGTTGCGTCGTTTCGCACGACGCTTTACCTGAGCTTACCGACATGCTGCGCCCGCTTTTTGTAAGCGCGACACGCTCCGTGCAAAACAGGACAGTTCCTACAGATCGGGGGGTGGTGCGCTCACCACGAGACGCGTCTTTCGCTGTCTAATTGCCATAACGGCAACAAGCGGTAACTCTCGCGGAGGATGGCCATGTCAGTGATCGGCGATGTCTTCGACAGCCTCAGGGCCATGAGCCTGCTGCAACTGCTGCTGGCGTTCGTGGCGTGCATCGGCTATTCGCTGGCGCAGGGCGCGCTGGTGTCTTCGCCGCGGGTGCGTGGCTTCGCCGGTGCGGCAGCGTTCGTCGGCGCAATCGGTTACGCGATCCTGGGCACCGAATGGATGCACGCGGCCATGCTTGTGGCTTTTGCGTTCGCCGGCATGGGCCTGTTCGTCGCGATCGTCTGGATCACGAGCCGCCTGCTCGGTTTTGCCGGCAGCCCTTCGTTGCGCTCGGACGACGAGACCCAGGTGGCCCCGCGCAGCCGGGCGTCCCGGCCGCCGAACACCGAGCACGCCCACTCGACCTGACCTTGCGCTTTCCCGCCCCGCGCTGCGGCTGCGGGCAGCGCCCCGGCTTGGGGCTTTCCTGCGGTTGCCATGCGCCCCTCGGCGGCGCACCATGAGCGCGGTCCCAACCGTGGAGACGCCCCATGAAGAAGCACAGCACCGAGCTTTCCGCCGCTGAAGCCGCCCTGCGCGACGCCGCCTTCGAATACCACCGCGGACCGGTGCGCGGCAAGATCAAGGTGGCGCCCACCAAGCCGCTCTCGAACCAGCGCGACCTCTCGCTCGCCTACTCGCCCGGCGTGGCTTACCCGTGTCTCGCGATCGAGGCCGACCCATCGCTCGCTTCCGAATACACCTCGCGCGCCAACCTCGTCGGCGTCATCACCAACGGCACGGCCGTGCTCGGCCTCGGCGACATCGGCCCGCTCGCCGCCAAGCCGGTGATGGAGGGCAAGGGTTGCCTGTTCCAGAAGTTCGCCGGCATCGACGTGTTCGACATCGAACTCGCCGAGCGCGACCCCGACAAGCTGGTCGACATCATCGCCGCGCTCGAACCCACGCTCGGCGGCGTGAACCTCGAAGACATCAAGGCGCCGGAGTGCTTTTATATCGAGAAGAAGTTGCGCGAGCGCATGAAGATCCCCGTCTTCCACGACGATCAGCACGGCACGGCCATCATCTCGGCTGCGGCCCTGCTCAACGGGCTGGAACTGGTGGGCAAGAAGATCGAAGACGCGAAGATCGCGGTGTCGGGTGCGGGTGCGGCGGCCATTGCCTGTCTGAACCTGATGGTCGAACTCGGCGTTGCGCGCGAGAACGTCTTCATGTGCGACTCCAAGGGCGTGGTGCACGATCGTCGCGAAGACAAGCTCGACGAATCGAAGTTGCGCTATGTGCAGCAGACCGCCGCGCGCACGCTCGCCGACGTGATGGTGGGTGCCGACGTGCTGCTCGGCTGCTCGGCCGCCGGCGCGGTGACGCAAGACATGGTCAAGTCGATGGCGCGTCAGCCCATCATCCTGGCGCTGGCCAACCCCGAGCCCGAGATCCGCCCCGAGCTCGCGAAGGCGGTGCGGCCCGATTGCATCATCGCGACCGGCCGCTCC
>JAYVTD010000038.1:0-4028 GCA_043774765.1 Rhizobacter sp.
CACGTCGCGCTCGAGCACGGCGCTGAAGCCGCCGCGGTCCATGTCGGCCCACAGCACCTGCAGCATCTTGCGCAGGCGCGCCGGGTCGCCGATGTGGCGCTGCAGCAGCTCCTTGAAGCTGCGCTCGGGCAGCAGCGCCACGTCTTCGGCAAACATGCTGAACAGGCAGCGCGTGAGGAAAGCGGCCACGGCCTGCGGTGCGTGGCCGGCGTTTTCGAGCGAGCTGGCCAGCAGCGCGAGTTCGTTCGAGACCTCGCGCGTGACCTTGGCGCTGATGCGCGCGGGGTCGAGCGCGAGCGGGTCGAGCCAGAGCGTGCGCAGGCGCTCGCGGATCGGTTCGCTGTGCAGGTCTTCGAGCTTGATTCGGTGCGAGCGCGGGTCGGGGAACGGTGTGTAGGTGGCGCCGCTGCGGCTGAACTCGGCGTACAGCTCGATCACGTGGCCGACATCGACGACGACCAGGAACGGCGGCCGGCCCTCGGCCGCGGGCAAAGCGCGGGCGTAACTCTCGGCTTGCGCGCGGGCGCGCAAGAGCGCGTCGTCGAAGCCCTTGGTGTGGGCGCCGGCGCGAACCTTCTTGGCTTCGAGCACGAAGCGGCCGCGCTGGTAGCAGTCGATGAAACCGAAGCTTTGCGTGCCGTCGCCATGCGCGAACTGCACGCGGCGCTCGAACACGTAGGCGTTGTCGCGGGTGTCGTCGCTGGCGGGGTCAGGCTTGGGGCAACCGAGCAAGTCGCACAGCTCGGTGACGAAGAGCTGGTAGTTGGCGCGCTCCGAGCCGGAGGCGGCGGCCCAGCGGGTGATGAAGGCCTGGGTACGCGCGGAGTCGTTCGTCGTCACGCGCTGGATGATAGGGCCGGCGCGGCGGCGGCCTTCAATGCCGAGGCGATGCACCACTGCGCGAGCCAGTAGCTGAGCAGAATCCACAGCGACGACAGCGGCAAGGGCACGCCGAACTTGTTGATGGCAAGCAGGCTGTCGGACAGCATGAACAAGACCCCACCGAGCGCGGCGGCGCGCGCCAAGTTCACATCGGCCGCTTGCGCGGCGACGCTGCTGCGCCACCACACGAGCGCCTGCGCCGCCATCGTGGCCAGGCACACGACGTAGGCGACGACCGGCCCACGCAAGGCCCCGGGAACGCCGGGCCAGAGCACCGACAGGATCGCCGCGGCCACCAGCGCATACACCGCGAACACCCATGGCTTTGCCGCCAGCCGCACCGGCACGCAGAACGCAGCGATGTAGGCCAGGTGCGCGAGGAGGAAAGCGACGAGCCCGGGCAGGAAGCCTTCTTTCGGCCAAAGCAGGAACACGTCGCCGGCGAGCGACAGGATCAAACCGATGCGAACGAGGTTCCGCTGCCTTGTGGCGTTAGCACCCCGCTGCCATGCGTAGCCGATGATCAGCAGCGTGGTCAATGGCTTGAACACGAACGCGAGCACCGCGGGCAACGCACCGATGAACGCCAGGATCGCCAGCGCACCGATCAGCGCAGTGAGAAGGGGCCACAGGCGTTGGGATGTTGCGGGTGGGTTCACTGGTGGCCTCGTGCATTCGGTACAGGCTGCGAATTTGCCACAGTGTCGGCACCGCGCCGCTGCAACGACTCTTACCTGAAGAGACCGGGCGCGGGCACCGATTCTGCTCTTTCAGTCGGCACACTTTCGCCAACCCAGGCATCAAGCATGCGCGCGACGAACCCGTGGTTGTGCAGACAAATCTGGTCACACCCGGGCGCGAGCCATGACACGAAACGCCATTGTTGAAAGCAGACGAACCATGAAGCCTGACAACTCCACAGCGCTGCGCAATGCGACCGCCCTGCTCGGCATCGCGGCACTGATAGCGGCGTGTGGCGGCGGGTCGGGCAGCGAGGCGCCGGTCGCGGCAACGCCTGCACCCGCCCCTGCTCCCGCGCCCGCTCCGGCACCCTCCCCAACCCCTGTACCGGCACCCACCAGCGCCACCACGCGTGATGCCGTGCGCCTGGCCGACCAGGGCAGCTTCGGGCCGACCGAAGCGCTGGTCAACACCATCATGGCGCAGGGCGCCACGGCCTGGGTCACGGCGCAGATGGCGCTGAAGACGTCGAGCTACACCAGCGGCCAGGGCGCTGCGGTGCACCAGTACACCGGCTCGAGCGACTTCTGCGCCGACAAGGGAAACAACTGCTGGCGCGACTGGTCATCGACCCAGCCGCTGGTCTGGGACTTCTATCGCAACGCGGTCTCGCAGCCCGACCAGCTGCGTCAGCGCGTGGCCTTCGCGCTGCAGCAGATCGTGGTCGTCAACAACCTCGAAGTCGATGGCACCTACGGCTTTCGCCTGTACTACAACAACCTGCTCGACAACGCTTTCGGCAACTATCGGCAGGTGTTGAAGAAGGTAGCGCTGTCGCCGCTGATGGGCGACTTTCTGAACAACGCCAACAACGACAAGGCGGCGCCGAACGAAAACTTCGCGCGCGAGCTGCTGCAGTTGTTTGCGGTGGGCACCTGCGAGCTCAACAGCGACGGCAGCCTGAAAGGCGGTGCCTGCACGGCCAACTACAGCAACGACGTGGTGCGTTCGTATGCCTATGCGCTTACAGGCTGGACCTACCCGAGCGGCGGCGCCACGCCATACGGCTGCTGGCCGGCCGGCATGAACTGCCGCTACTACGGCGGCGACATGATCCCGGTCGCGAGCTTCCACGACACCGCTGCGCGCACGCTGATGTCGGGCGTGACCGTGGCCGCCGGCACGGCCGCGCCGGCCGCGCTCGAAGCGGTGCTCGACAGCCTGATGGCGCACCCCAGCATGGCGCCGTTCATCGGCAAGCAGCTGATCCAGCACCTGGCGGGCAGCAACCCCTCGCCGGCCTACGTGGCACGTGTGGCGAACGCGTTCACGGCCGGCCGCCACGGCAGCTTCGGCACCGGCCAGCGCGGCGACATCGCTGCCACCGTGGCGGCCGTGCTGCTCGACGCCGAAGCGCGCGGCGACACCGCGCCCCGCAGCGCAGGCAAGCTGCGCGAGCCGGCCCACATGTTTGCTGGCGTGCTGCGGGCGCTGAACGGCCGCACCGACGGCGACGCGCTCGCCTGGTGGTGGGGCGACAACCTGCGCCAGCACGTGTTCCGCCCGCCCTCGGTCTTCAACTACTACCCGCCCGACTACCCGGTGCCGGGCACCACGCTGGTCGGGCCCAGCTTCGGCATCCACAGCGCCAACGCCGCGCTGGAGCGGATGAATTACCTGACTTACCTGCTCGACTGGGGTGGCTCGGCGCCCGACACGAGCGTGCCCAACGCCATCGGCACGCGCATCGACCTGAGCGCGTTTCTCACCGATGCTCCAGACGCCGCCAGGCTGGTCGACCGGTTGTCGATGCTGGCGCTCGGGCAGGCGCTGCCGAGCGGGCCGCGCACCGAGGTGATCAACGCTGTCTCGTGGTGGACGTCGGCCCGCGACTCGGCCAACTGGCAGACCAACCGCGTGAAAACCGCGGCCTACCTCGTGTTCGCTTCGCCGAACTACCAAGTGATGCGTTGAAAAGGCCCGCGATGAACGCCAATCAAAACGACAACTTCCTCGTCTCGAACCGCCGCCGCTGGCTGCAGCGCAGCGGCGCCACGCTCGCCGGTGCGCTCGGCATGGGCAGTGTAGGCAATCTGATGCTGATGCCACGCAGCGCCCGCGCCGCCGACTACCAGGCGCTGGTCTGCGTGTTTCTCTACGGCGGCAACGACGGCCTGAACACGATCGTGCCGACCGACGCCCGCTACAGCGCCTATGCTGGCGTGCGCAAAGGCCTGGCCATTCCGCAGGCGAGCCTGGTACCGCTCGGCGGTGTGCCGTTCGGCCTGCACCCGTCGCTTTCGGCGCTGGCCCCGGCCTGGGCCGACGGCAAGCTCGCGCCGGTGTTCAACGTCGGCCCGCTGAAGCAGCCGCTGACGAAGGCGCAGTACCGCGCCGCCACCGCCAATTCGGCCAGCGTGCCCGACAGCCTGTTTTCACACTCCGACCAGCAGATCCTCTGGGAA
>JAYVTD010000039.1:0-2034 GCA_043774765.1 Rhizobacter sp.
TTCCTTGATCGTGACCGGCACGCCGTCGAGCGCCCCTTGCGGCGCGCCTTTCAGCCAACGCGCCTGCGACGCTTCGGCCTGCGCCAGCGCTTCATCGCCTTCGAGTGCCCAGGTCGCGTGCAGGTGCGGTTCCCAGCGGTGCATGTGGGCCAGCACCGAGCGGGTTACCTCGACCGGCGACAGTGCCTTGCTGCGGTAGGCGGCGAGCAGCTCGATGGCGGGCAGGTCGTGGAGTGGTGTCAAGGGGGCGCCCCGCGTCGGTACTTCGGCAATCGATGCTAACCCGCGATCTGGAGGGCGGTGTCAATCCCCAGGCTGAAGTGCTCACCCTGTAAGACATGACAGTTGCGCGCGCCGCCGCGGCGCTGTCGAATCGTCGAGCAACAAGCGGCGCTACAGCGGCGCACCAACAACACGAAGGAGACCCATGAAGCCACAAGCGAGCAGCGCCGCGTTTGCCATCCTGCTCGGCCTTGCGTTTTTTTCGACGCCCGCTGCCGCCGTCGACACCATCTACAGCGAACAAGGCAAGCTCATCCGCGCCGGCGAAGCCGTGGGCACGCTGGGCGCTGATCTGTTCGGCGACAAGGTCAACCTCTACACCGGCACCGTCGAGTTCATCCAGAACGACGTGAGCCTGCCCGGCAACAACAACTTGCCGGTGTCGGTAGGCCGACGGCTGGTCACAGGTGGCGAATCCATCATGGATCGCGGGGACCGTGCCTTCGGTGATTGGGAACTTGAGATTCCCCACATGCACGGCGTGTACGCCGAGAGCACCGGCTGGCAAACCCTGAACGGCGGCAACCTGCGCTGCAGTGGCTACAGCGCGGCCCCAACCGTCAGCGGATCGAACGCCAGTTCTTCCTGGTCCGGCAACGAATATTGGCATGGCCACTTCATGTACGTGCCTGGCGCCGGCTCCCAAGAGCTGCTGACACGCGCCAGCGACAACCCGAACTACCCCAACTTTCCGACCGACAGTGCGACCTGGCCGCTGGTCACGAAAAACCTCTGGGCGATCGGTTGCATCACGACGATGAAGCGGGGCGTAGGCGAAGGCTTCATCGCGATCTCGCCAGACGGCACCCAGTACCGGTTCGACTGGATGGTGCAGCGGCCCTATCAGGGCGCCACCAAATCAAGCCGCTCGCCCGAGGCTGGCCTCGTGGCCGGCAGCGGCGGCACCACCAGCCGCTTGGCCAACGCACCTGCCGTCAACGCAAGTTTGAGTCAAGCCATGACGGTACCCGAGGTGCCTCTGCCCAACATCGTGGTCGGCGGCCTGCTCAAGCGCGTCGAAGTCTGGATCATGCCCAGCCGCGTGACCGACCGCTTCGGCAACACCGTTGATTACACCTACAGCAGTACCGAGCCCTGGAAGCTGCAGACCATCGTCGCCAGCGACGGGCGTGTCATGAACCTTAATTACCTCGCCGGCACGCAACGCATCGCGTCGGTCTACGACGGCAACCGCACCTGGAGCTACACCTATCACAGCAACGCCGTGGGCGCGATGCTTGACCGCGTGACGCTGCCCGACAACAGCTTCTGGCAGTTCAACGCCGACAAGCTCAGCGCCGGGCCGGCGCTTTACCTCGGCCCGCCCGGCTGTGAAGAAGAAGGCGGCGTTGACCCGACGCCCACCACAGGCACCATGATTCACCCCTCGGGCGCGCAGGGCAGTTTCACGCTCACCGCTACCTCGCACAGCAAGTCGTTCGTGCCGCGCTCGTGTGTTGTCGACCAGGGCGCTGAAGTCTCGGCCATCTACCCACGCTATTTCGCCCACAAGTCGTTGGCCAACAAAACCATCAGCGGCCCGGGCTTGCCCGGCATGGCGTGGAACTACACCTACAGCGCGGCCGCAGGCAGCGCGAGCTGGAGCACTTGCACAGGCACCTGCCCCGAGACCAAGGCCGTCAGCGTTTCCGACCCGCGCGGCTACGTCACCCGCTACACCTTCGGCAACCGGCACAACGTGACCGAGGGTCAGCTCCAAACAGTCGAGGCAGCCTCGAACGGCAGCACCGC
>JAYVTD010000040.1:0-3822 GCA_043774765.1 Rhizobacter sp.
CCTCCGCTGGCATTCACTCTGCATTCACTGCAGGTGCCTTGCACGCGGAACACGGTCTGTGTGCTTTCCAGACCCTGCTTTTCGAGCTGGCGCCGCATGTGGCTCAAAAGCGCGGGCAGCGCCGGGTCTTCTGGCAGCGGCATCACGCGGTGGCAGGCGGTGCACTCGAAATAACTGTTGGAGTGCGCTTGCACCGCAACGTAACGGCCGGTGCGGTCGCTGCTTTCGATGCGTTGCACCAGTCCAGTGACCACCAGCCGATCCAGCACGCGGTAAAGCGTGACCCGGTCGATCGGCGTGAGCAAAGCCTCAAGTTCGTCGTGCGACAGCGGCAGCGTGGCCTCGTCCAGCATTTTCAGCACCCCGATCGCAGCACGCGTGGCGCGCAGTCCGTTGGCTCGCAGGTACCCGGACCAGTCGAGATCACTGGGGCCGACGCAGTCTGACGCGGCGGGCGAAGGTGGGCGGCGGGCCATGGTGGACGGTCGGAGCGATGCCCAGGACTAACGCCGCGCGAGGCGCGTTGCGAGATGCGAAACGACGGTTGGTGTTGCGCTGCCATTGCCGCCACGGTGCGTTTGCCAATGATCGCGCCGCGCGACTGTTGCATGATCGCCAGCGTCGGCGGTGCGGCCCTTGCACCCGATCAAGGGTCGTGTTTGCGGTCGGCGGAAATCCGACCGAAATCCTACCGGGAAGGGGTACGCGTCAGCCACCATCACGCCCCGGCCTGCGCCACAGCATACCGATCACGAACACAGCGCCGATGCTCGCGGTGACGATGCCCACTGGCAGCTCTTGCGGTGCCAACAGGGTGCGGCAAGCGATATCGCTGGCCACCAGCAGCAGCGCGCCGAGCAGGGCCGAAAACAGCATCACGCCGCCGTGCAAGGCGCCAATCAAAGCGCGTGCAACATGCGGCACCATCAGGCCGACGAAGCCGATCACTCCGGCCAGCGCCACGAAGCCGGCGGTGGCGAAAGCGCAAGCGACAAACGCCTCGGTGCGCACGCGCTGGGGGTCGATGCCCAGACTGTGGGCGGTGTCATCGCCGGCCAGCAGCGCGTCCAGCGAATGCCGGCGCGCACCACCGTAGGCGATCAACGTCGCCAGCCCTGCGAGCGCTATCGGCAGATTGTCCCAGCGTGCCAGACCGAGTCCGCCGAGCGACCAGAACAGCACCGAGTGTGCGGCGCGCTGGTCACCGGCGAAGACCATGAAGTGGGTCAGTGCCGAGAACAGGAATGACACCGCCAACCCCGCCAGCACCATGTGCTCGGGTCCGGCACCGCGTGCGCGGGCCACCAGTACCAGCACGCTGGCCGCCGCCAGCATGCCGCCCGCAAACGCGGCGGCGGGCAGTGTCCAGCGCCCCAACAGGTCACCGATGACGACGATCACCGCCACCGCGCCAGCCGCCGCGCCGGAAGAAAGGCCGAACAGAAACGGATCGGCGAGGTCGTTGCGCGTCACCGTCTGCAATAGAACGCCCACCAGCGCCAGCCCGGCACCCACCACCAGGGCCAGCAGCGCGCGCGGAAGTCTGAGGTCGAGCACGATGCTTTGCAACGCTGGCGGCGGCGCAACCTGGGTCGACAAGCCGAGCCCGGCCAGGATCGAAGCCCAGACGTCGCGCGGGTCGATCTCGGCGCTGCCCACGGCCACCGAGACCAGCGTCAGGCCCACCAGCAGCAGCGCAAGCGCGCAGGCCCAGAGCGCCGCGAAACGGCTGCTCATCGCGGTTCCACCCGCTGCGCCTCCCGCAAGGCCGCCGCCAGCTTCTCGATCGCGCCGATGTTGGCCGGTCCGGGTGTCAGCTCGGCATAGCGAAGCGCGATGAAGCGCCGCTGGCGCACCGCATCGGTGTTGCGCATCGCCGGGTGTGCCTGCAAGACGCGCAGCAGCCGCTCGGGGCCGCTGCCGTCCTGGTAGTCGAGCAGGATCAGGAACTGCGGGTTGCGCGCCGCCACCGTCTCCCATGCCGCGTGCGCCCAACTGGTGTCCATGTCGGCCATCACATTGCGGCCCCCGGCAGCTTCGATCATGGCGTGCGCGATCGCATAGCGGCCCGCGGTAAACGGCTTGTCTTCACCCGAGTCGTAGAGGAAGACGCGTGCGCGATCAGCCGGCGTGGGCGGCGCAGACAAGGCGGCCAGACGCGCCTTCCACTGCGCCACCAGCGCGGCTGCCTGGGGCTGCCGGTCGAAGATCACGCCGAGCTTGAGCATGTCGTCGTACAGCAGGTTCATCGACGCGGGTGGCCGCGGTTTTCCCAAGTGCACACAGCTCTCGCCCAGCACCAGCGTGCGGATGCCGTGGCGCGCCAGCGTCGCCGGGGTGACTTCGCCGCCAGGGTTCATGCCGTAGTACCAACCGGCGAAGAAGAAGTCGGGCGCCACCGCCAGCAAGGTCTCCATCGACGGTTGCTTGGCCGCCAGTTCGGGCACCTTGCCGAGCGCGGCCTTGAACTCCGGGCCGGTCTTGTACCAGCCGCTGATGCCAGTCACACCGACCAGGTGTTCGCGCAGACCGAGCGCGAGCATCATCTCGGTCATGTTCAGGTCGTGCACCACCGCGCGCTGCGGCGGCGCGTTGAAGGTCAGCGGACCACCGCAACTGTCCACGGTGACCGGGAAGGCCATGACCGATACCGAACCGGTGCCGAACCACGCGGCGAACCCAACCACGAGCCGAGCGGCTGACCGGGCAACCCAGGGCGCAGCGCGCCGCGTCATGCCGCCGCCTGGCATGCCGACGCCTTGGCGGCGTTGCGCGGCGGGCTGTCGAACATCAGCACCGGGCGGCCGTCGCGCGGATGCGCCGCGGTGAAGGTGTCGACACGGAAAACGTCGCGCACGAGGCTGGGGCTCAGCGCCGCCGCCGGCGCACCGATCACCACCAGTCGACCGCGCTCGAGCACCGCGACGCGATCCGCGAAGCGCCCGACCAGCGCCAGCTCATGCAGCACCGCGACCACCGTGATGCCCAGGCCGCGCACCAGATCGAGCAGATCACAACGCCCGCGCAGATCGAGGTGGTTGGTCGGCTCGTCGAGCAGCAGCACGCTGGGTTCCTGGGCCAGCGCACGCGCCAGGCCGGCACGCTGGCGCTCACCTCCGGAGAGCGTGTCGAGCGCGCGATCTGCGGCCTGCTCGAGCGCACACAGCGAAAGCGCGTGCCGCACCGCGCCCGCGTGCACCGCCGCTGCCGATTGCTGGCGCCACGGAATGCGCCCGAGCGCCACGTACTCGCGCACGCACAGCGCCAGACCTGCAGGCTCGCTCTGAGCCAGCACGGCGATGCGCCGAGCGCGGTCCTGCGGTGTCAGCGCTGCGATATCCCGGTCGTCGACTGTGACGTTGCCGTGCGTTGCTGCGAGGCGGCCTGCCAGCAGGTGCAGCAGGGTCGACTTGCCCGCGCCGTTGGGGCCGACGATGGCCAGGCATTCGCCGCCCACGGCATCAAATGACAGGGGATGCAGGAGCGTCGAACCCGCCCCCGTGGTGTAGCCCACCGCCCGTGCGCTCAAGTTGCCGGTGCTCATTGCGGGATGGCCCAGGTTCAGAACGCGACGCTCACCGCCAGCTCGACGCTGCGTGGCGCGCCGAGCAAGATTTGATCGGGGTAGAAGGGGTCGCCCCAAGCCGCATAGGCACGGTCGGTGAGGTTGCGCACGCGCAGCGTCAGCCGCGTCGAAGGCAGCGGCTCGAGCGTGGCCTGCGCATCGACCACGGTGTAGCCGAGCAGCCGAACGGTGTTGGCGTCGCTGTGGAACCGATCGCCGACGTGGCGCACCGAGGCACCCACCTCCAGCGGCCAGGC
>JAYVTD010000041.1:0-3375 GCA_043774765.1 Rhizobacter sp.
GCCGCACAAGACACCGAACGCTTTCGCGAGCAGTTGGCGGGTCACGCGATCGACCTGCTCGACGCGCCGATCTCGGGTGGCCCGGCGCGCGCCGAAGACGGCAGCCTCTCGATGATGCTGGCCTGCGCACCCGGGCTCGCGGCGGCGCACGACACGCTGTTGCGCGACCTGGCGGCGAGGCTGGTCTACATCGGCGCGAAGGTCGGTGACGCAGCGCGCGTCAAACTCGTCAACAACCTGCTCGCCGGCATCAACCTCGTGGCTGCTGCCGAGGCGATGGCGCTCGGCGCGCGGCTGGGGCTCGACCGCCAGATGCTGTTCGATGTGATCGACGCGTCGAGCGGCGCTTCGTGGATCGGCCACGACCGCCTGAAGCGCGCGCTGGCAGGCGACTATTCACCGCGTGCGCGTGCCACCATCCTCACCAAGGACGTGGGTCTTGCGGTTCACATGGCCCACGCAGCCGGCGTCGACACACCACTCGGCGATGCGGCGCTGCGCGTGTTCCGCGCCACCGTCGCCGCCGGCCTGGGCGAGCAGGACGACGCAGCGGTGATCAAGACCATCTGGCCCGGGTTCTGACTCGGCAGATCGTTGCTGCCTCAACCCGGGCCGCTGTCCTGGATGTGCCACTCGTGTGCACAGCCACAGCACTTCACCTTCACGCGCTCGTTGCGTTCGTCGTCCTGCACGAGCTGCAGGCGCCCGTAACTTTCACAAGTCGGGCAGACCGCCTGGCTGGCGATGGCCTCGGCGTGCATCAGCAGGTAGAGGTAGCGGCGCAGCGCCCAGATGCCGATGCCGTCTGCCAGCCGCATCGCGTCTCCTGCTCGTGGTGACAACGATTATTGACGCGGGCCAATTGACCCGGCTGCCGGGCGGGCCGGGCGCGGTGGGTCGGGTTCAGCCCGGCTGGCCGGGCACAACCTCCGTTGTGACAGAGGGCGCGCTGCGAGAGGCACCGCTGTTGAGCGATGGCTCGTCGTTAGGGGCAAGCATGGCCAGCGCAAGCGCAACGCCGAGCAGCGCAGCGAACAAGGCCAGGAATTTCAGAATCGGAGGGCGGTCGCCGGGCGTGTTCAATCGGAGGCTCTCGATAGCAAGGGGTTCATCGATGTCGCCCGGCCCCCATGGCCGCGCATGCTGCGCACTGTAGGCACAGCGCGACGCGTCAGGGGTATTGAATTGTGCAGGGCGGTCGCTGTGCACACCGGACGCCGCCGCGGTGGCGCGCGCAACACTGGGCGCGGAAACATCCCACGCATTTGCGTGCAGCGCGCCCCGGTGGCCGGATCAGACGGCAGCCTGGCGTGCTTCGACGCTCTGAAGCTCAGCCCCAGACGTCCTGGGCCACCTCGACCACGAGCCTGAGCTTGTCGCGCTGCGCCTGCACCGCGATGTTGTTGCCGTGCACCGTGCTGCTGAAACCGCATTGCGGCGACAGGCAGAGCTGTTCCAGCGGTGCGTACTTCGCGGCTTCGTCGATGCGGCGCTTGAGCGCGTCCTTGCTCTCCATCTCGCCGAACTTGGTGGTCACGAGGCCGAGCACGACGATCTTGCCCTTGGGCAGGTAACGCAGCGGGCGGAAGTCGCCCGAGCGTTCGTCGTCGTATTCCATGAAGTAGGCGTCGAGATTCATCTCGGCGAGCAGCGCTTCGGCCACCGGCTCGTAGTTGCCTGCTGCCGCGTGCGTGCTCTTGAAGTTGCCGCGGCACAGGTGCATCGCCAGGGTCATGCCCTCGGGCTTGTGCGCGACCACCTTGTTGATGAAGCCGGCGTAGCGGTGCGGCAACTCGTTCGGGTCGTCGCCACGCTGGCGTGCCGCCTCGCGCATCTTCTCGTCGCACAGGTAGGCCATGTTGGTGTCGTCCAGCTGCACATAGGTGCAGCCGGCGTCGGCGAGCGACTGCAGCTCTTCGCCGTAAGCCTTCGCCACGTCGTCGTAGAACTCGGGGTCGAGCTCGGGGTAGTGCTGCTTGCTGATGCCGGCGCGGCCTCCGCGGAAGTGCAGCATGGTGGGCGACGGGATCGTCACCTTGGGTGTGCGGCCCGCCGAGACCTGGCGCTTCAGGTACTCGAAGTCGGCACGCTGGATGTCTTTCACATGCCGCACCTGGTTCGTCACGCGCATCACCGGCGGCGCCAGTTCCTGCGTGCCGTCGGGCTTTTCGATCATGACCGGGATGTCGGTCTTCACGCCACCGAGCTGCGCAAGGAAGTCGATGTGGAAATAGGTGCGGCGGAACTCGCCGTCGGTGATCGACTGCAGACCCACGTCTTCCTGGAACTTCACGATCTCGGTGATCGCCTTGTCTTCGACGGCACGCAGTTGTTCGGGCGTGATCTCGCCCTTGGCGCGCTGCTCGCGCGCGTCGAGCAGGAACTTGGGGCGCAGGAAGCTGCCAACGTGGTCGGCGCGGAACGGGGGCGTGTATCTCTGGGTCATCGCAAGTCTCCTGCGGGTCGGCGTGATGCTGGATTCTGCCTACCGACAGGCGCACCACCCGCGGCTACAGTTGCCCACTGATCTGAACACGACGATACGCCACCCCATGGAGCCCGCATGAACTCAAGACACCTGATCTTCAAGACCACCCTCGCGACCCTTGCCGTCGCCTCGGCAGCGTGCGCCTCCGCCCAGGGGCAGCCGATCAAAATCGGCCTGATCCTGCCGATGACCGGCCAGTCGGCCTCCACCGGCCGGCAGATCGATGCCGCCGTGAAACTCTGGGTTGCGCAGAACGGCAACAAGGTCGCCGGCCGCACGGTCGAGATCATCGTCAAGGACGACGGCGCCGTGCCCGACGCCACCAAGCGCATCGCACAAGAGCTGATCGTCAACGACAAGGTCACGGTGATCGCCGGCTTCGGCATCACGCCGACGGCACTGGCCACCGCGCCCCTGGCCACCCAAAGCAAGACGCCACTGGTCGTGATGGCCGCGGCCACCAGCAGCATCACTGAAGCCTCGCCGTACATCGTGCGCACCAGTTTCACGCTGCCGCAGGTGACCACGCCGATGGCCGATTGGGCGATCAAGAACAACGTCAAGAAGGTGATCACGCTGGTCGCTGACTACGGCCCGGGCTTCGACGCCGAGAAGTTCTTCGACAGCCAGTTCCGCCTGAACGGCGGGCCGATTCTCGACAAGCTGCGCACGCCGTTGCGCGCCCCTGATTTCGCGCCGGTGCTGCAGAAGGTGTCAGATGCCAAGCCCGACGCGCTGTTCGTGTTCCTGCCCTCGGGCCAGGGCGCAGCGTTCATGAAGCAGTTTGCCGAGCGTGGCCTCGACAAGAGCGGCATCCGCCTGATCGCCACCGGCGACGTGACCGACGACGACCAGTTGAACGACATGGGCGAGGTGGCGCTCGGTGT
>JAYVTD010000042.1:0-4195 GCA_043774765.1 Rhizobacter sp.
CGGCGGTGCTCAACGCCACGCTGGTGGCGATTGCCGACCATGGCCTCGTGCCCAGCGTGCAGGCCGCGCGCATGACCTTCGCGGCCGCGCCCGACGCGATGCAGGGCGCGGTGGCCGCCGGCATTCTCGGTTGCGGCTCGGTCGTGCTCGGCTCGTCGGAAACAGCCGGGCGCCTGTACAGCGAGATCGACGTGCAAGTTCAGGCCGGCACCGCCGTCGCAGCGGCCGCCCTTGGCGTGATGCAGGCCTGGCGCGCTGCCGGCAAGTCGATCCCCGGCTACGGCCACCCGCTGCACAAGGAGCGTGACGAACGCGTCGGCGCCTTGTTCGACGTGGCGCGCGCTGCCGGCACCGACCTGCGCTTCGTCGCGATCGCCGAGGCGGTCGAAGCCCTGATGCCGCAGGTGCTCAAGAAGGAATTGAAGCTCAACGTCTCGGGCGCGATTCCCGCCGTGCTGCTCGGCGCCGGCTTCCCGGTTCAGGCCCTCAAGGGCGTGCCGATCCTGGCGCGCACCGCCGGCTTGATCGCACACCTGTTCGAGGAAATCCAGCAGCCGATCGGCTTCGCGCTGTCGTATCAGGCAACGCGCGAGATGGTCTACGACGGTGAAGTTCCTGCAGGTTTCGGCAGGCACGAATGATCAAGGTTCTGAAGGGCCTGAAGGTCGTCGAACAAGGCACGTTCATCACGGGCCCAGCCGCAGGCATGTTGCTCGGCGACCTGGGCGCCGACGTGATCAAGGTCGAGATGCCGAAGACCGGCGACCCGTTCCGCGCTTTCAAGGACGGCCTGTACAGCCCGCACTTCCAGACCTACAACCGCAACAAGCGCAGCATCACGCTCGACACGAAAGATGCGGCCGACCGCGAAGTGTTCGACGCATTGATCAAAGACGCCGACGTCTACATCCAGAACTTCCGCCCCGGCGTGGCCGACAAGCTCGGCGCCGGCGCGGCGCGGCTGCGGGCGCTGAACCCGAAGCTGATCTATTGTTCGATCAGCGGTTTCGGCGCCACCGGCCCGGCCGCGAACCGGCCGGCCTACGACACCGTGGCCCAAGCCGCGAGCGGCTTTCTCAACCTGCTCGTGAACCCGCAGAACCCGCGCGTCGTCGGCCCGGCGATCGCCGATTCCTTGACCGGTTTCTACGCCGCCTACGGTGTGATGGGGGCCTTGTTCGAGCGCAGCCGCACGGGAACCGGTCGCACCGTCGAAGTTTCGATGCTCGAAGCCATGGCGCACTTCAACCTCGACGCTTTCACGCACTATTTCCAGGCCGACGAAGTGATGGGCCCGTACAGCCGGCCGAGCGTCTCGCAGTCCTACGTGCTCGAGTGCGGTGACGGCAAATGGATCGCGCTGCACATGTCGTCGCCCGAGAAATTCTGGCAAGGCCTGGCGGTCGCGATCGAACAACCCGATCTGTTCAGGGACGAACGTTTCGCCACGCGCGACAACCGCATCGCCAACCAGGAAGCCCTGATCGAACTGCTCGGCGAGCGCTTCAAGCACCGCACACGCGACGAGTGGTGCGCCCGCCTTCAGGCCGAAGACGTGCCGCACGCGCCGATGTACGACACCAGCGAAGCGCTCGAAGACCCGCAGGCGATCCACCTGCAGCTCACCGCTTCGGCCGAGCACCCGGTGATGGGCCTGTTCCGCACCGTGCGCTCGCCGGTCTCGTTCGACGGCGAACGCGCGCTCGACGTGCGCCCGCCGCCGACGCTCGGTGAACACAACGACGAAATCCGCGCCGCCCTGAAGGCGCGCGGCACGAAAGCCAACGCATGACCCACACCACCCGCCGCCACGTGCTTGCGGCGAGCCTGCTCGCGCTCGCCGGCATCGCGCACGCGCAAGACAGCGGCGCGATCAAGATGATCGTGCCCTTTGGCCCGGGCACCACAACCGACACCGTCAGCCGTGTTGTTGCTGAAGCGCTGGGCAAACAGCTGAACCAGCCCGTGATCGTCGACAACCGTGCCGGCGCCGGGGGCTCGGTCGGCAGCGACCAGGTCGCCAAATCAGCGCCCGACGGCAAGACACTGGTGATGGGTACCGTCGGCACGCACGCGATCAACGCCGCCCTGTTCCGCAAGCTGCCCTACGACACGCTGCGTGACTTCGCGCCGGTTGCGTTCATCGGCTCCACGCCGACGCTGCTGGTCGTGGCCGCGAACGCACTCGGCCAGCCCGATGTGGCAACAAGGCTGCGTGACCAGGGCATCGAACAGCGCGTGATGCGCACTGAGGAGATGCTGCCGTTCAACAAAGCAGAGCTCGTGAAATGGGCCGAACTGGTGAAGCGCTCCGGCGCACAAGTCGATTGATCAACATGGAGACAAGCCTGATGAACACCCTGAATCTCTCGCGCCGCAGCGCCGTCGCGGCCACGCTGCTCGGCCTCTCGGGCCTGGCCTTCGCCCAAGCTGGCGCACCCGTGCGCGTCGGCAGCTCGCTCGCGCTCACCGGGCCGCTCTCGGCCACCGCGCAGATCCACAAACTGGTTGGCGACATCTACGTCGAGCAGGCCAACAAGCGTGGCGGCTGGCTCGGCCGCCCGATCGAATGGGTCGTGAAAGACGATCAGTCCAAGCCCGACCTGGCTCGCACCTTGTACGAGCAGCTCGTCACCGCCGACAAGGTCGACCTGCTGATGGGCCCGTACGCCACCGGCGCGATCCTGTCGGCCATGGGTGTGGCGCAGCGCTACAACAAGGTGCTGGTGCACCACACGCTGGGCATTCCGTCGCTCGCCAAATACGACTTGCAGTTCCCGGCCTGGTCGCTCGGCAGCGACCCGGGCACCACCGTGCCGAACACCGTGTTCGACGCGCTCGCCGCCGGCCCCAAACCGCCGAAGACCGTGGCCGTGGTCACGAACAAGTTCCCGTCGATCCAGTTCATGACGGCCGGTGCGCGCGAGGTGATGAAAAAGCGCGGCCTGAACGAAGTGCTGTTCCTCGAATGGGACTTCGGCAACCGCGACTTCGGCCCGATCGCCAACCGCATCAAGGACGCCAAGCCCGACTTCGTGTGGGTCGGTGCGATCGGCCTCGACGGCAACCTGCTGCTCGACGCGATGAAGAAGATCGACTACGTCCCGCCGCAGCACTTCTACCTGTACCCGTCGCCGGGCCCGCTGGTGTCGCTGCCCGAGGCGAAGAACGCACTCTCGGTGACGATCTTCGAAGAGCAGCCACCGTTCACCGCCAACACCGGCGCGGCCGAGTTCGTGGCGATCTACCGCGACCGCGCCACCAAGGCGGGTCTGGCCGACCCGTCGGTCGAAACGCAGGCGGCGGCGTCATACACCGCGTGGCAGATTCTCGAAGCCGGCGTGGTGGCCACGAAGAGCCTGGACGACAAGAAGATCGGCGACTGGATCAAGGCCAACCGGGTCGACACGCTGCAAGGCAAGCTGCGCTTCAACGGCACCGGCAACTTCGGCGACGACCTGATGCGCGTGAAGCAGGTGCAGAACGGCAAGTGGGTCGTGGTCTGGCCGAAGGAAGTGACCTCCGGCGGCGCGAAACTCCTCGCCCCCTGACCACTTCATGTCGGGTTTCACGCTGCCCAGCATCTCGCTGCTGTCGCAAAGCATCCTCTCGGGCATCTTCGTCGGCGCGCTGTACGGTTTGATGGGCCTGGGCCTCAGCCTGAGCTGGGGCCTGCTCAAGCTCATCAACCTGGCGCACTTCGCGTTCGCGTTCCTCGCCGCCTACCTCTGTTACCAGATGGCGTCGATGGGCGTGGACCCGTTGTTGACGCTCGGCGTGATCGTGCCCGCGTTCTTCGCGATCGGCGCGGGCCTGCACTGGGTGATGGCGCGCTTCAGGGTCACGCCCTTCAATTCGCTGCTGCTGACCTTCGGCCTGATGGGCATCATCGAATCCATCATCCAGACCATCTGGACCGCCGACTTCCGCAAGCTCGAGTCGAGCTACGGCGACCAGAAGTTCAAGGTGGCCGGCCTCTACGTGCCGGTGCCCGAGCTGATCACGCTGGTGCTCGCCGTGGGCATCTCGCTCGCGGCATGGGCGGTGCTGCGCTACACCGACCTCGGCCGCGCGATGCGTGCCGCGGCCGAGGATGCACCCATCGCCGCGGCCTTCGGCGTGAACCAGAAGCGCAACGCGCTGCTGCTCGCCGGCACCTGTGCCGCGCTGGCGAGCATCGCTGGCGTGTGCCTGG
>JAYVTD010000043.1:0-2548 GCA_043774765.1 Rhizobacter sp.
GACCTGCGCCAGGCCCTGCTGTCGGCGAACCTCGGCCTGCCGGTGGGTGAGCTGATCAACGGCAACCGTTCGGTCGCGATCGAGTCGGGCCCGTTCCTCAAACAGGCCAGCGAAGTGGCCGAGCTGGTGGTCGGCGTGCGCGCCGGCAAGCCGATCTTCCTGCGCGACGTGGCCAGCGTGCGCGACGGCCCCTTGCCCCCCAGCCGGTATGTCTGGCACGGCGTGGCCGGCAAGAACGGCGTGGCGCCTGCCGAGTACCCCGCGGTCACTGTCTCGGTGACCAAGAAGCCGGGTGAGAACGCCATCGACGTCGCCAATGCCGTGATGCAGCGTGTCGAGCAATTGCGAAACAGCGTGATTCCCGGCGACGTGCAGGTGGCCGAGACACGCAACTACGGCGCGTCGGCCAACGACAAGGCCCAGAAGCTCATCACGAAGCTGCTGTTCGCCACGGCTTCCGTGGTCGCGCTCGTCTTTCTCGCGCTGGGCCGGCGCGAGGCGGCCATCGTCGGCAGCGCGGTGGTCCTGACGCTGACGGTGACGCTCTTCGCCTCCTGGGCCTGGGGTTTCACGCTGAACCGTGTGTCGCTGTTCGCGCTGATCTTTTCGATCGGGATCCTGGTCGACGACGCCATCGTCGTGGTCGAGAACATTCACCGCCACCAGGCGCTGTACCCCGGGCGCACGCTGGCGCAGATCATCCCCGGCGCAGTCGACGAGGTCGGCGGCCCGACGATCCTGGCCACGCTGACCGTGATCGCCGCGCTGTTGCCGATGGCCTTCGTGTCGGGCTTGATGGGGCCGTACATGAGCCCGATCCCGATCAACGCGAGCATGGGCATGCTGCTGTCGCTGGCCATTGCCTTCGTCGTCACGCCTTGGCTGGCCCGTCTGTGGATGAAGGCCACCCCGGTTCTGGCTGCGGATCATGCAGAGGGGGCGGCGCCTGCAGCAGCGCATCACGGCCTGTCAGCCAGGATCGCGCCGGTCTTCGAACGCCTGTTCCGTCCGCTGCTCGACGAGCGGCTCGGCGGCCGCAACCGGGGCCTGCTGGGCCTGGGCATCGCGGTGCTGATCGCGATCTCGCTGGCCTTGCCGGCCACGGGTCTGGTGCTGTTGAAGATGCTGCCCTTCGACAACAAGTCGGAGTTCCAGGTCATCGTCGACATGCCCGCGGGCACGCCGGTCGAACAGACCGCCGCGGTGCTGCGCGAGCTGGGCAACCATCTGCTGATGGTGCCCGAGGTGACCGACTACCAGGCCTACGTCGGCACCGCCGCACCGATCAACTTCAACGGTCTGGTGCGCCAGTACTACCTTCGGGCCGGCGGCGACGTGGGCGACCTTCAGGTCAACCTGGTCGACAAGCACGCTCGCAGCGCGCAGAGCCATGCGATCGCGACCCGCGTGCGCCCCGAACTGCAGAAGATCGCCCAGCGCTTCGGCGCCAACGTCAAGGTCGTCGAGGTGCCCCCGGGCCCGCCCGTGCTGTCGCCCATCGTGGCCGAGATCTACGGCCCCGAGGCAGCCGGGCGCCAACAGGTCGCCAAGGCGGTGCGGGCGATCTTCGAGAAAACGCCCGGCGTGGTCGACGTGGACGACAGCAGCATCGCCGCCGCGCCGAAGACAGTGTTGCTGGTCGACCGCCAGAAGGCGGCGATGCTCGGCGTGCCGCAACAGGCCATCGTGGCCACGCTGCGCGCCGGGCTGGCGGGCGAGGGCACGGCCTACCTGCACGACGCGAGCAAGTACCCCGCGTCCGTCCTGCTGCAGTTGCCGCCCGAACGCCAGGGCGACCTGAGCGCCTTGCTGCAACTCGCGGTGCGCAGCGCCGAAGGCAAGCTGGTGCCGATCGGCGAGCTCGTGACCGTGAGCAACACACTGCGCGAACAGCCGATCTATCACAAGGATCTGCTGCCGGTGAACTTCGTCGTCGCCGACATGGCGGGAGCGCTCGACAGCCCGCTCTACGGCGTGTTCTCGATGCGCAGCGAGATCACGAAGATCGGCACGCCGGGCGGCGGCACACTGGTCGAGTACTTCATTCGCCAGCCCGACGACGCCTACCGCGACTACGCGCTGAAGTGGGACGGCGAATCGCAGATCACTTACGAGACCTTCCGCGACATGGGCCTGGCCTATGGCGTCGGGCTCATCCTGATCTACCTGCTGGTGGTCGCGCAGTTCGGCAGTTACCTGACGCCGCTGATCATCATGGCGCCGATCCCGCTCACGATCATCGGCGTGATGCCGGGCCACGCGCTGCTGGGCGCGCAGTACACCGCCTCCAGCATGATCGGCATGATCGCGCTGGCCGGGATCATCGTGCGCAACTCGATCCTGCTGGTGGACTTCATCAACCTGCAGGTGCGCGAGGGCATGGACTTCAAACAGGCCATCGTCAGCTCGGCCATCACCCGCGCACAGCCGATCGTGCTGACCGGCCTGGCGGCGATGCTCGGCGCCTTCTTCATCCTCGACGACCCGATCTTCAACGGCCTGGCGATCTCGTTGATCTTCGGCATCTCGGTCTCGACCGTGCTGACTC
>JAYVTD010000044.1:0-6659 GCA_043774765.1 Rhizobacter sp.
GAAAGTAAGCCCGCGTCAAAGAATCGACAGGCGGATGCCCGGCGGTGACGGAAGGGCAGCTTGAGCGGCCGCAGGCCGTTGTGAACGGCAGGGCCGCGCATCGATAATCAACTCCGCACAGGGAACCAAAAAAGTAGCCCGTATATTCGACGAGGCTGCTACAAGAGAGAAGTCGATGGAAATCAACGAGCTGGTGCAGGCGATCCAGACGCTCAATGCTGAAGACGCGTTCCGCGCGCGGCTGAATCTGGAACAGTGGCGCACGATCGCGCCCTACCTCACGCGCCACGACATTCGTTCCGGTGACTTGCTCATCAAACAAGGCGACACCGATCGTTCGATGTACTTTCTGGCACAAGGCAGCCTGCAGGTCTTCGTGACCGGCGGCCCGCCCGGCAGCAACCGCATCGCGATCCTGCGTGCAGGCTCGGTCGTCGGTGAGCCCGGCCTGTTCGGCGAGAGCGCGCGCATGGCCAATGTCGAAGCGATGACACCGTGTGTGGTCTGGGCCTTGCGCGGCCCGCGGCTCGAAGAGCTGGCGCAACGCTCGCCATCGCTGGCGCTGGAACTGCTGCGCAGCGCGGGCTCGGTGATGGCTACGCGCATGCGGGCCAACCTCGCGAAGCAAACGCCCTTCAGCTGACCAAGCTCAGCTTCGCCCGAGCAGCTTGCTCTCGGCCAGCGCCAGCGCCTCGGGCAGGCCCGACAACACCAGCGTGTCGCCGGCGGCGAGCACCAGCGAATCGTCGGGCGTGGTCACGGCCCCGGCCGCGTGGCGCACCGACACGACCGTCACACCCACCGCGTGCAGCGCCTGGTCGGCCAGCGTCTGACCGAGGTGGCTGCCGGCCGCGGGCAGCGTCACACTGAGCAGACGCGCGGTCTGCAATTCGTCGACTGTGTCGTCGTCGGCACCGTGGAAGTAACCCCGCAGCAGGCCGTAGCGTGCATCGCGCTGGTCTTGCACCACGCGGATCACGCGCCGCATCGGCACACCGACCAGCGCCAGTGCGTGGCTGGCCAGCATCAGCGAACCCTCGATCGCTTCGGGCACGACTTCGGTAGCTCCGGCGGCGCGCAGGCGTTCGATGTCGGTGTCGTCGATGGTGCGCACGATCACCGGCACCTTCGGTGCGTGTGCCTGCACCAGCCGCAGGATCTTCAGTGCCGACGGTGTGTCGTGGTAACTCACCACGACCGCGCTCGCCCGCGCCAGGCCCGCGGCCATCAGGCTTTGCAGCCGCGCCGCGTCGCCGAATACCACGCTCTGCCCGGCGGCCGCGGCCTGACGCACACGATCGGGGTCGAGATCGAGTGCCATGTAGGGAATGCGCTCACCTTCGAGCAGGCGCGCCAGGTTCTGTCCGCTGCGGCCGTAGCCGGCGATGATGATGTGGGCCTCGGCGTTGATCGAGCGTTTGGCGATCGAGGTCATCGCGACCGACTGCATCAGCCAGTCGCTCGCACTCAGCCGCATCACGATGCGGTTGCTGTACATGATCAGGAACGGCGTGGCCAGCATGCTCAGCACCATGCTCGCCAGCACCGGGCTGACCCAGAGCGGGTCGATCAGCCGGCGCTCGGTGCCCAGCGTCAGCAACACGAAGCCGAATTCGCCGGCCTGCGCCAGGTACAGGCCAGTGCGCAGCGCCACACCTGGCGCCGCACCGAACAGGCGCGCCAGTGTCGACACGAGCACGAACTTGGCGAGCACCGGCAACAGCGTCAGCAGCAGCACCAGCGCCCACTGGTCGAGCACCGGCCGCCAGTCGAGCTTCATGCCGATGGTGATGAAAAACAGGCCCAGCAGCACGTCGTGAAACGGCCGGATGTCGGTTTCGACCTGGTGTTTGTATTCGGTCTCGGCGATCAGCATGCCGGCCAGAAACGCGCCGAGCGCGAGCGACAGGCCGAAGTGCTCGGTCAACCACGCCAGACCGAGCGTGACCAGCAGCAGATTCAATACGAACAGCTCTTCGCTCTTGCGCCGCGCCACGATCGTGAGCCACCAGCGCATCACCTTCTGGCCACCGACCAGCAGCACGCCGAGCAGCACGGTCGCCTTCAGTGTGGCCCAGGCGAGCGAGCTCACCATGTCGACGCCGCTGGAATTGAGCGCGGGGATCAACACCAGCAGCGGCACCACGGCCAGGTCCTGGAACAACAGCGCGCCCATCACGCGCCGGCCGTGTTCGCTCTCTAGCTCGAGCCGTTCGGCCATCATTTTCACGACGATCGCCGTGCTCGACATCGCCATCGCCCCGCCCAGCACCAGCGAACCTTGCCACGACAGTTCCCAGGCCCGGCTGGTGAACGAGAACAGCCACGTCAGCAGAAAGTGGCCGGCCACCGAGCCGGCGATCGTCAGCAGCACTTGCGCCAGGCCCAGCCCGAATACCAGCTTGCGCATGCTCCTGAGCTTGGGCAGGTTGAATTCCAGGCCGATCACGAACATCAGGAACACCACGCCGAACTCGGCGAGGTAACTCACACCGCCCGAGTCTTTGGCCAGCGCCATCGCGTTCGGCCCGATCACCACGCCCACCGCGAGGTAACCCAGCATCGGGGGCAGCTTCGCGAGCCGGCACGCCACCACGCCACCGACCGCAGCCACGAGGTAGAGCAGAACCAGTTCGAGCGTGGATGCCATGGAAGGTGAATTGCAAAGCCTGTGCCGCGGGCCGTGTGCTCGCGTGCTGCGGGCCGGGGTCAAACCCTAGAATCGGCCGATCCTACTGGACCCGTCACTTCGCCCCATGCCTGCAAAACCCGCATTCCCCGCCTTCGACGCCGCGCGCGCGCTGCAACTCGCCCGCAGCACTTTTGATATCGAAGCGCAGGCGCTGCTCGGGCTGAAGGCGCGCCAGGGCGAGAGCTTCGGCGCGGTCTGCCGCGCGATCCTTGAGTGCCGCGGCCGCGTCGTCGTGATGGGCATGGGCAAGAGTGGCCACGTCGGCCGCAAGATCGCTGCCACGCTCGCTTCCACCGGCACGCCGGCGCTGTTCGTGCACCCGGCCGAAGCCAGCCATGGTGACCTCGGCATGGTCACACCGGGTGACGTGGTGCTGGCCATTTCCAACTCGGGTGAGAGCGACGAGCTCGCCGCGATCGTGCCGGCCATCAAGCGGCTCGGTGTCACGCTCGTCGCCATGACCGGTCGGCTCGAGAGCAGCCTGGCGCTGCACGCCGACCACACGCTCTCGAGCGCGGTCGACCAGGAAGCCTGCCCGTTGAACCTGGCACCCACCGCCAGCACCACGGCGCAGATGGCGCTCGGCGATGCGCTTGCCGTGGCGCTGCTCGACGCCCGCGGCTTCCGCGAAGAAGACTTCGCCCGTTCGCACCCCGGCGGCAGCCTCGGCCGCAAGCTGCTGATGCACGTGCGCGACTTGATGCGCAGCGGTGACGAGGTGCCGCGCGTCGCCCCCGACACGCCCTTCACGCAGATGCTGCGCGAGATGACCGGCAAGGGCCTGGGCTTCACTGCGGTGGCCGACCCTGACGGCCGCGTGCAGGGCATCTTCACCGACGGCGACCTGCGCCGCCTGATCGAACGCGGCGCCGACCTGCGCGCCCTGCACGCCGCCGACGTGATGCACCCCAGCCCGCGGCTGGTGAGCGCCGACGCGCTCGCGGTCGATGCCGCCGACGTGATGGAGCAGCACCGCATCACCAGCGTGCTCGTCATCGACGCGGCCGGCCTGCTCGTCGGTGCGCTGAACTCGAACGACCTGATGCGCGCCAAGGTGATCTGATGGCCGACAGCTTCCACACACCCGCGCTTCGGTACCCGCCCGAGCTGCTGCTCAAGGCTCAGGGCGTCCGCTGGGCGATCTTCGATGTCGACGGGGTGCTGACCGATGGTCGCATCTACATCAGCGAACGGGGTGAAGAGTTCAAGGCGTTTTCCACGCTCGATGGTCACGGCTTGAAGCTGCTCGCTCAGGGCGGCATCACGCCGGTCGTGATCACCGGCCGCGATTCGCCCGCGGTGCGGCGCCGGGTCGCTGACTTGGGCATTCAGCATGCGGTCTACGGCGCCCACGACAAACTCGCAGCCGCGAACCAGCTCATGCCATCGCTCGGCCTCGGCTGGGACACGCTCGCCACGATGGGCGACGACTGGCCCGACCTGCCCCTGATAACCCGCGCCGCTTTTGCGTGCGCGCCGGCCAACGCCCACCCCGAAGTCAAGGCCGTCGTGCACCACGTCACGGCGGCACTCGGAGGCCATGGCGCTGCGCGCGAGTGCTGCGATGTGCTGCTGATGGCGGCCGGCGTTTATGCCAACCTGCTGAACGGCCACCTGCAAACGCTGGACGGCAGCCCGTGAGGGTGTGCGTGAAAGCCGCGCCGTGAGCCGCGCGGCCGATTTACCCCCGCCAGTGGCACTGCCGCTCGCCGCCCCCGTCCGGCCGAAAACCCTGCTGCGCTGGCCTCGCCGCATCGTCGATGCCGCGTCGGCCTACCTGCCGCTGATGCTGATGGCCTTGCTGGCACTCGGCACCTGGTGGCTGGTGAAGAACACGCCGCTGTTCGAAAACGCGCGCGCCACCGCGCCACTGACCCACGACCCCGACTACACGATGTCCCAGTTCATGGTGCAGCGTTTCGGGCCCGATGGTGCGATGCGCGTGCAGATCGAAGGCGACGAGATGCGCCACTACCCCGACACTGACACGCTCGAGATCGACAACCCGCGCATCCGCGCCATCGGCCCGGACGGGCGGGTCTCGGTGGCCACGGCGAAAAGTGCCGTCTCCACCGGCGACGGCAGCGAGGTGCAGCTCAGCGGTGGCGCGCACGTGACGCGCCTGGCCACGCCGAAAGAGGTGGAGATCGAATTTCGCGGCGAGTTCCTGCACGCGTTCCTGCGGACCGAGCGCGTCAGCTCGCACCTGCCGGTTGTCGTCACCCAGGGTGCCACCGAGATCCGCGCTGAGGGCATGGCCTACGACCACCTCGCCGGCGTGCTTGACTTCAAGGGCCGGGTTCGCGCGGTGTTCACGTCGCCCGGAGCCAAGGCGCCATGAGTGGGCCACTTGTGTTCATCACCGGTGCGTCGAGCGGCATCGGCCAGGCGCTGGCCGCACGTTTTCACACTGCCGGCTACCGCCTCGCGCTGGTGGCGCGCCGTGTGGCCGAGGTGCAGGCCTGGGCCGACAGCCAGGGCTTCGCGCAGGGCCGCTGCGCCGTGTACGCGGCGGATGTGCGTGACCTCGCGGCCATCACCGGTGCGGGCCGCGCCTGCATCGCCGCACAAGGCCTGCCCGACGTCGTGATCGCCAGTGCCGGCATCAGTGTCGGCATGGACACGGCGGAGTTCGACGACCTCGAGGTCATGCGTGCCGTGTTCGAGACCAATAACCTCGGCACCGCCGCCACTTTCCAACCCTTTGTCGCCGCGATGTGCGCGCGTGGCTCGGGGGCGCTCGTCGGCATCGCCAGCGTGGCGGCGATCCGCGGCCTGCCCGGGCACGGCGCCTACTGCGCGAGCAAGGCCGGCGTGGTTGCGTACTGCGAAAGCCTGCGCGGCGAGTTGCGGCCCAGCGGCGTGAAGGTCGTGACCATCGTGCCCGGTTACGTCGACACGCCGTTGACCCGCCAGAACCCGTACGCCATGCCGTTCCTGATGCCGGTGCAGGCGTTTGCCGACCGCAGCTTCGAGGCCATCACCGTCG
Organism: Rhizobacter sp.; assembly: GCA_043774765.1. Taxonomy (GTDB): domain Bacteria; phylum Pseudomonadota; class Gammaproteobacteria; order Burkholderiales; family Burkholderiaceae_C; genus LMDS01. The sequence continues at coordinate 5,682 of JAYVTD010000044.1, forward strand.
GCGCGAGTTACCGCGTGATTCCGTGGCAGATGGGGGTGGTGGCCAAGCTGTTGCGGATGCTGCCGAACGCGCTCTTCGACAGTCTGTTCGCCAGCCGCGGCCGAAAACCGCGGCAGACCGACAAGACATAAAAAAAGCGGTGGGCTGATGCGCCACCGCTTTTTTGTTGAACCGACTGACGCCGGAACAAGGCCTGTGCAGGCTCAGTAGCCGCCGCGGCTTCCGCCACCGCCACCGCCACCCGAACGGCCACCACTGCCGCCGCCGCCGCCGTAGCCGCCACCACCACCACCGGAGCGGCCACCACCGCCACCGCCGTAGCCGCCGCCACCACCGGAGCCACCGCCGCCGAAGCCGCCACCACCACCGGAGCGGCCGCCGCCACCACCGCCGAAGCCACCACCGCCGCCACCCGGGCGACCGCCACCGAAGCCACCCGGGCGCTCTTCGCGCGGACGGGCTTCGTTGACGACGATCGCACGGCCGTCGAGCGACTGACCGTTCATGCCGTTGATCGCCGACTGCGCCTCTGCATCCGAGCCCATCTCCACGAAGCCGAAGCCCTTGGAGCGGCCGGTGTCACGGTCCATCATGACCTTGGCGGAAGAGACGCTGCCGTACTGAGCAAATGCTTGCTGCAAGTCCTCGTCGCGAACGTTGTATGAGAGATTACCGACGTAAAGTTTGTTGCCCATGGGTGAGCCCCTTTCCATTTCCTGAAGACCATGTGGAGCTTCTACCCATCGTGAACCATTCAAGCGAAGGCGCTGCTTCCATGCACAGATTTGTGAATATAAGTGAATTGAAGACCACTGAGCACATCGCACTTGCAGAAAGTGTTGTTTTCGGGCAGCCGCCTTCGCAGCCCGCGCCGCGCATCGCCAGCCTGGTGCCGAGCCTGACCGAACTCGTCAGCGCATTGGGGCTCGGCCCGCAGCTCGTGGCACGCACCGGCTTCTGCATCCACCCCGCCGATTC
>JAYVTD010000045.1:0-3182 GCA_043774765.1 Rhizobacter sp.
ACCATCTTGATGAACTGCTTGAGCATCTGCTCGGTGACCGTGAAATCGGCGATCACGCCGTCTTTCATCGGGCGGATGGCCTCGATGTTGCCCGGCACCTTGCCGAGCATGGCCTTGGCCTCGGCGCCGACCGCCTGAATGGTCTTTTTGCCGTTGGGCCCACCCTCGTGGCGGATGGCGACGACCGAGGGCTCGTCGAGCACGATGCCCTTGCCACGCACATAGATCAGCGTGTTGGCGGTACCGAGGTCGATGGCCAGATCGGTCGAGAAGTAGCGACGAAAGGATCCGAACATGGTGTGTGGGTTTTGTCGTCGGGCCCCCTGCGCGCCGGGGTGCGGGCGCAGCGGGGCGGGACGAGGGCTGTGTTGGGCGTGATTGTTGGTCTTCGGCCCACCCCATCGGCAGGCCGAAGCGGCGAAAAATGCGGCCTCGATTCAGGGTCACAAAGCCACCCGGGCGCGTGGCGAACTGCTGTGCTGCGCAGTCCCGCGGGGCTTGTGGATAACCGGGGATAATACCGCAAGCCCCGGGCAGAACGACCCGTTCACACCCTGTATCCAGCTCTTTACGGCACCCGACTGCAAGCGCATTTTTCATGGCCCTGACCCCGCAAGACGTGAGCCGCATCGCCCATCTGGCACGGCTCGAACTCCCGAGCGCCGAGCAGACGGCGATGCTCGCGCAGCTCAACGGCTTCTTCTCCATCGTCGAGCAGATGAGCGCAGTCGACACGAGCGGCGTCGAGCCGTTGTACACGCCGCTTTCAGCAGTGCAGGAGGTCAGCCTGCGGCTGCGTGACGACGTGGTCACCGAGCACGCCGATCGTGCCCTGAACCAGCGCAGCGCCCCGGCCGTGGAAGACGGTTTGTTCCTGGTTCCGAAGGTCATCGGATGACGCGCGAACTGCACGACATGGGCGTGGCCGAACTTGCGCGCACGCTGGCCGCCAAGGACGTTTCAAGCACCGAACTCACGAAACATCTGCTCGCACGGGTTGCCGCTCACGAACATCTTGGTGCGCTGCTCGCCAGCGACCCTGCGCTCGCGCTGCAGCAGGCACAAGCCGCCGACGCCCAGCGTGCCAGCGGCCGCAGCGGCGTGTTGCTCGGCGTACCACTGGCCCACAAAGACATCTTCGTCACCCGCGACTGGCCGACCACCGCCGGCTCGAAGATGCTGGCCGACTACCGCAGCCCGTTCGACGCGACCGTGGTCGCACGCCTCGGCCTGGCCGAAGGTGGCGCCGGCATGGTCACGCTCGGCAAGCTCAACTGCGACGAGTTCGCGATGGGCTCGGGCAACGAGAACTCGGCCTTCCGCCCGGTGCAGAACCCGTGGGACGTGGCACGCGTGCCGGGCGGCTCGTCGGGCGGCTCGGCCGCCGCGGTGGCCGCGCGTTTGATGCCCGCCGCCACCGGCACCGACACAGGCGGCTCGATCCGCCAGCCGGCCAGTTTCACCGGCGTGACCGGCATCAAGCCGACTTACGGCGTGTGCTCGCGTTACGGGATGATCGCGTTCGCTTCGAGCCTCGACCAGGCCGGGCCGTTCGCGCGCAGCGCCGAAGACTGCGCGCTGCTGCTCGGCGCGATGAGCGGTTTCGACGCGCTCGACGCCACCAGCGCAGAGCGTGCGCCGCAAGACTTTCACGCCGCGATGCTTCAAACCCGCGAAGGCGCCAGCGTGGCCCAGCCGCTGAAGGGCCTGCGCATCGGCCTGCCAAAAGAGTTCTTTCCCGCCGCACTCGCCTCCGACGTGAACGGCGCCGTGCGTGCCGCGCTGGCAGAGTTCGAAAAGCTCGGCGCCACGCTCGTCGACGTGAGCCTGCCGCGCACTGAGCTGTCGATCCCGGTCTACTACATCATCGCGCCGGCCGAAGCCTCGTCGAACCTGAGCCGCTTCGACGGTGTGCGCTACGGCCACCGCGCCGGCCAGTACGCCGACCTGCAGGAGATGTACAAGAAGAGCCGCAGCGAAGGCTTCGGCGCGGAAGTGAAGCGCCGCATCATGATCGGCACCTACGTGCTCTCGCACGGTTATTACGACGCCTACTACCTGCAGGCGCAGAAGCTGCGCCGCATGATCGCCGACGACTTCCAGGCCTGCTTCCGCCAGTGCGACGTGATCGCGGGGCCGGTCGCGCCCACCGTGGCGTGGAAACTCGGCGACAAGAGCGACGACCCGGTCGCGAGTTACCTCGCCGACATCTTTACCTTGCCTGCCAGCCTGGCCGGTTTGCCCGGCATGAGCCTGCCGGCCGGTTTCGGCGCGGGCCACATGCCGGTCGGCCTGCAGCTGATCGGCAACTACTTCGGCGAGGCTGTTCTGCTGCACGCCGCCCACGCGTTCCAGCAGGCGACCGACTGGCACACCGCCAAGCCAGCCGGGTACTGAACACCATGAGCAAACCCACCCTGATCCGCGGCTTCGAAGTCGTCATCGGCATCGAAACGCACGCGCAGCTTTCCACGAAGTCGAAGATCTTCAGCGGCTCCAGCACGCAGTTCGGCGCCGCCGCGAACACGCAGGCTTCGGCCGTCGATCTGGCCCTGCCCGGCACGCTGCCGGTCATGAACCGCGGCGCGGTCGAACGCGCGATCCGGTTCGGTCTGGCGGTGAACGCGAAGATCGCGCCGGTGTCGATCTTCGCGCGCAAGAACTACTTCTATCCCGACCTGCCCAAGGGTTACCAGATCAGCCAGTACGAAACGCCGGTGGTGCAGGGCGGGGTCATCGAGTTTCTGGTCGGCGAGGTGCCTCACAAGGTCAACCTGACCCGTGCCCACCTCGAAGAAGATGCCGGCAAGTCGCTGCATGAGGACTACCAGGGCCAGACCGGTATCGACCTGAACCGCGCCGGCACGCCGCTGCTGGAGATCGTGACCGAACCCGACATGCGGTCGAGCGCCGAGGCGGTCGAATACGCAAAGACGCTGCACCAGCTGGTGCGCTGGATCGGCATCTGCGACGGCAACATGCAGGAAGGTTCGTTCCGCTGCGACGCCAACGTGTCGGTGCGCCAACCCGGCGCCCCGTTCGGCACACGCCGCGAAATCAAGAACCTGAACAGCTTCAAGTTCATGCAGCAGGCGATCGACTACGAAGTGCAGTGGCAGATCGACCTGCTCGAAGACGGCGGCAGCGTGCATCAGGCGACCGTACTCTTTGACCCGGCCAGC
>JAYVTD010000046.1:0-2718 GCA_043774765.1 Rhizobacter sp.
TCCAACAAGGCCTTGCTTGGTTTCGGCTGGGCCGCCGCCGCGCTGAAAGACCCGAAGCTCGCGCTCGTGCCCTGGACCGAACTGGCCGAGCGGGATGCCAGCGACGCGGCCGTGCTCGAAGCGCGCATCGCCGTGCCTTACGCGCTGTCCGAACTCGGCGCGTATGGCCAGTCGCTCGATCGTTACAACGACGCGATCACTGCTTTCGACAAGGAAGGTGGCAGCCTGAACGAATCGATCGCCGCGATCCGCGCCGGCAAGCTGCTCGCGGGTTTGCTCGAACGCAACCCCGGCGAAGAAATGGGCTGGTTCTGGAAGATCGACGAACTGCCCGAGATGCCACACGCCAACCACCTGACGCAGGTGCTGGCGCAGCACGAGTTCCAGGAAGGTTTCAAGAACTACCGTGACCTGCGTTTCCTGACCCGCAACCTCGAGCACTGGAAAGACAACCTCGGTGTCTTCGACGACATGCTCTCGAACCGCCGCCAGGCCTTTGCCGAGCGGCTGCCGAAGATCTTGTCGAAGGCCGGCGAGACTGGCCTGACGGCCGTGCAACAGCGTGGTGAAGCGGTCATCAAGGAAGTGGCCCGTGTGGCTGCTGAGTCCGACAGCAAGGCACTCGCCGATGCGAAGCAGCGCGACCTGCTGGCGCGCATCGACAGTGGTCGCGCCACCCTCGCGGCGCCCGGCGCCGAGGCCGAGGCTCCAGGCGCGCAAGAGCGCCTGCGGCGCGTCAGCGGCGCGCTCACCTGGCAGTTGGCGCAGCAGTACCCGGCGCGCCTGTGGGAAGCGAGCAAGGCCGTCGGCGTGATCCAGACCCAGCTCACCGAAGCCGCGCAGCACGACGCCGCGCTGGTGCAGGCACAACGCGACGAGCCTGCGCGCTTCGAGCGGTTTGCCGTGCGCATCAAGGAACTCGACGCCCGCATCCAGGCGCTGATCCCGCGTGTGGCCGCGCTCAGCCGCGACCAGGAGCAGGCGGTGCAAGGCCTGGCTGTCGCCGAACTCGACCGCCAGAAAGCGCGCCTCGCGGTCTACGCGACGCAGGCCCGCTTCGCCGTCGCGCAGATCTACGACCGCGCCACCTCCACGAAGGAGGGCGAGCGTGCCAACAAGCCCTAGAAGCCGAAGCCATGGCCTGCTCGTGGCCAGCCTGCTGCTCGTGGCCGGCCTGTGCGCGTGCGCCGGCAACAAACGCAGCGGCACCCCCGACAACGAACCCACGCTCAAGTCGCTCGCGGGCCGCGAGGTTGTGGTCGCACAAGACACGCTCGTCAAGTCGAGCCCGTCCCAGGCCATCACCGCCTACCGCAGCTTCCTCGATGCGGCCCCGAAGGCCGAGCAGCGCCAGGAGGCCTTGCGCCGCCTCGGTGACCTCGAGATGGACGTGGCCGACGACAACAGCGCGCAGAGCGCGACCGGCGTGCCCGACTACAAGGCCGCGATCACGCGTTACCAGGATTTCCTGAAGACCTACCCGAAAGACCCCGGCAACGACCGCGTGCTGTATCAGCTCTCGCGGGCGCAAGAGCAGGGCGGCGGGCTCGAAGTGGCGCTGCAGACGCTCGACCGGCTGGTGCGCGACTACCCGAACACGCTGTACCGCGACGAAGCCCACTTCCGCCGCGGCGAGCTGCTGTTCACGACCCGCGAGTACGCGAAGGCCGAGGCCGCCTACGCCACCGTGCTGAAGGGCGGCTCGGGCAACCCGTTCCGTGAGCGTGCGCTGTACATGCAGGGCTGGTCGATGTTCAAGCAGGGCCGGCTCGACGACGCGCTGCATCCGTTTTTCGGCGTGCTCGATCTGAAGCTGCCCGTCCACGAGGAAGAAACCGAGCTCGAAAGCATCGCCGCGCTGTCGCGGGCCGACCGCGAGCTGGTCGAAGACACCTTCCGCGTGATGAGCCTGAGCCTGGAAAACCTGAAGGGTGCGGAGACTATTCCCGCCTATATCAGCTCCGACGTGCGGCGCGGCTACGAATTCCGCGTCTACCAGCAGCTCGGCGAGCTCTACATCAGGCAGGACCGCGTGAAGGACGCCGCCGACACCTTCGCCAGCTTCGCCAAGCAGCACCCGCTCCACGCGCAGGCGCCGCTGATGCAGGCGCGCGTGATCGGCATCTACGAGCAGGGCGGCTTCGCCAACCTGGCGCTCGACGCGAAGAAGGGCTATGTGGGCCGCTACGGCAGCACCAGCGAATTCCGGCGCGCCAACGTCGCCGGCTGGCAGCGTGCACAACCACTCGTCAAGACCCACGTCGCCGAGCTGGCGCGGCACTACCACGCGAGCGCGCAGAAGAGCAAGAACACCGCCGACTACCAGGAAGCGGTGCGCTGGTACCGCGAGTACATCGCCTCGTTCCCGAACGACCCGCAGGCGGCGCAGAACAACTTCCTGCTGGCCGAACTGCTGTTCGAGGACTCACGCTTCACTGAGGCCGCGGTCGAGTACGAGAAAGTCGCCTACCAGTACCCGGCCAGCGACAAGAGTGCCGATGCTGGCTACGCGGCATTGCTCGCTTATGCCGCACAGGAAAAGCGCGCTCCGCCCGCTGAAGCGCCTGCCCTGCAACGCGCCAGCGTCGAGAGCGCGCTGCGTTTTGCGGCTGCTTTCGGCAAGGACCCGCGCGCTGGCACGGTGCTCACCAACGCCGCCGAAAAACTCTTCGCCTTGCGTGAAGGTGACCGCGCTTCGATCGTCGCCAAACAGGTGCT
>JAYVTD010000047.1:0-2663 GCA_043774765.1 Rhizobacter sp.
TATCAGGTTCAACGCTTCGGCACCACTGGCGGCAAAGACGAGCCGGTACTTCTCCGGCTCCAGGATCCTGGCCACGATCTTTCGCTGAAACTCGTCGTCATCGACGATCATCACCGTGGGCCGCACGCGATCTGCCATGGCACTCAACGCGCGGGCAGACTCGATGTACGGTACACACTCATTGCGGGCTTCGTCGACCCAGTCCCGGATCGGGTGCAGCGATGCCTGCGCCGCTGCAAAACGATGCCGAAGCTGTTCCCGGTTGAAACGGGCCAGTTCGCGACCCAGGCCCGCCGCGTCCTTGACATCGACAAGCTCGCGCAGAGCGCCGTCGCTGAGTTGCCTGGAGAGTCCGTCGAGCGCAGTGCCGATGTCCTGTTCGACTCGGTTCATGGCCCTCTGCGCTGCGCCAACGTGCTTGCCGCCCGAGGCCATCTGCCGATCCAGCAGGCCTTCGAGTTCCGACAGACGGCGCGCCTGCGCCGCGAACTCGGCGACTGACGGGCCCGAGTCCTCCATGGCAGACAGATCGCGCAGCACATGATGGACCGACATGCGAAGACGCGGCGCGTCGTGGTTCATCGGCCAGAACAGCACGTAGTCGTCGAAAGATCGCTTCGTGCACAGCGCGGCGGCCTGGTTGACCTCGTCCTTGCCGCACAGGATCACCGTGCGGTGGGCCTGCAGGTGGATCTTGCTGCTCAAACGGTACAGCGACAAGTAATAGCGCTCCGCCTTGGCCAGGGCGTCAAAGGCCAGCACCAGCACCTGGGGCAGCCGGTGCTCGTAGTCTTGCACGACCTTGTCGGGATCGGTGCTGGTGTAGACCTTGTCGAAGGCGCCGGACAGGAGTTGTTTCACCAGCGCTGCGTCGGCCGCGTTGTCCGAGGCGATCAGGATGCAAGCTGTGGTTCGAGTTGGGGTGTTCATGCTGCCGGCCTGCGTCACGCAGGGGCTTCGAATCGTTCTTCGAACCTGATTTTCCAGGCTTCGATCCAGCCGGGCAGGTCGGCGGCGGGCATCGGCCTGGCGATGAAATAGCCCTGCGCCATACCACACCCGGTGCGGCGCAGCAGGTCCCAGTCGTCCTTGTCTTCGACGCCTTCGGCCACGATGTCCATGCCCAACTGCCGCGCCAGGCCCAGGCTGGCGTCGTAGATCGCCCGCAGCGTGTCGTCGGCATGCGCGCCGTGCACGAAGCCGCGGTCGACCTTGAGCTCGTCGAACGGACAGTCGCGCAACTGGGCCAGCGACGAATGCCCGGTACCGAAATCGTCGATCGACAGGCTGAAGCGCTTCAGGCGCAGCCGTGTCAGCACTTCGAGCGGAATCCGCAGGTCCTTCATCAACCGGCTTTCGGTCACTTCCAGCATCACACCTTCGGGCGGTACGCCGGCCGCGGTCGCCTGCGCTGCCACGAATTGCGGAAAGTCCAGTGCCGACAGATCGTCCATCGACACGTTGACCGACAACCGCAGGGCCAGCCCACCGTCGCGCCACCGCCTGGCGTCGGCCAGCGCCTCGCGCAGCACCGAAGCGGTGAGGTCGCCGATCAGGCCATGGGCTTCCGCCACACCGATGAACTGGTCGGGAAAGACCATGCCGTCGCTGGGATGCCGCCAGCGCACCAGCGCTTCGACACCCTGCACCCGACCGCCAGCGACCGCCACCTTGGGCTGGTAGTGGTTGACAAGCTCGCCACCGGCGATGGCGGCGCGCACCTCATCGGCGCTGTAGACCCGTTTCGCCGTCGAAAGGGGGCCGATGCGGGGAGCCTCCCATGCTTGCAGCAGGGCCGCCAGGGCTGGCCGTGCGGCGGGCTTTGACAGGCGGCCGACGATGTGGATCGAGTGCGATCGCACGAGAGATTCGACGGTGTGCTGCGTGCGTTCGCTCTCGCCGCTGACCAGGATCAGGCTGCCGGCGTAGCGTCGCCCGACCAGGTGGCGCACGAACTCGACCCCATCCATGCCCGGCATGTTCAGATCGAACAGGATCAGCGCGGGCGTGCTCGCGGGGTTGTCGAGCAACTCCAGGGCCGCGCTCCCGCTGGTGCAGGTCGCCACCTGCGTGAAGCCGAGCCCGCTCAGCATCACCTTCAGCAGCCTGAGCATGAACGGGTCATCGTCGAGCAACAGGATTCGGGTTTCAGTCTTGTCGATCACAACAGCTCTCCAGGGTCGTTCGGACGCGGGGCACCTTGGCCCGCCAAGCAAGCAAAAAATCATCCACGGCGCTTATTTCGGCTGCGAAGGCGGGCCACAGTTCGGCCAACACTTCGAAGTCGTTGCCGAGGCCGGCGGCCTCCATCCGTGCGCACAGATCACCCAGGGCCAGCGCACCCACCGACCGGGCCGAAGACTTGAGCCGGTGCGCGACCGCCGCGAGCTCGGCCGTGTCATCGGCGTCGCGGGCGCTGCGCATCTGCGCAGCAGCGTCAGCTGCACTGAGGCGGAAGTCCTGCAACAACCCGGCAATGACCTGCAACTCGTCACCGACCAGCGCTTCGAGCACACGCACGTCGAGCGCCGGCGGCGCCACGCCGGCGGCCATGACCCGCGGCGCCGGCCCGGTGGTCGCGGCCCTGGCCGCGCCAGGCAGCCATTTGCGCAGCATCGCCTCGAGGTCCACCAGTTGCAAGGGCTTGGTCATGTAGTCGTCCA
>JAYVTD010000048.1:0-18982 GCA_043774765.1 Rhizobacter sp.
TCGTTCCGGCAGCGAACACGGTCTACAAGAACGGCATCGGCGCCGGCCACGCGATGGTCACCGACGACTACGGCAGCGCCTGCAGCACGACTGCGTCGCCCTACATCAACAACTGCGGCTTCGACCTCGCGGGCGAGATCCTGAAGCACATCCACGGCCCGCTGAACGCGCGCAACAACGGCACGCTGTCTGGCTCGTTCAGCGAGTTCACCCAGAGCAGCTTCATCACCGGCCACGGCATGGCCGCGACCGGCTGGGTGTACGTGCCGGCCTCGTGCGCGGCGCGCGCGTCGTGCAAGCTGCACGTCGTGTTCCACGGCTGCAAGCAGAACACCACCGACATCGCGCAGCAGTACGTTCGCAACACCGGCTACAACCGCTGGGCCGACAGCAACAACATGGTCGTGCTGTACCCGCAGACCGGCGCTGGCGCGACCAACAGCTGCTGGGACTGGTGGGGTTACGACAGCGCGAATTATTCGAAGAAGAGTGGCCCGCAGATGGCGGCAGTGAAAGCCATGCTTACCCAGCTTTCGAGCGGAGGCACAGCGCCGCCGACGCTGCCCGCGCCGACCGGCCTGGGCACCTCGGGTGCCACCGCCAGCAGCATCAACCTGGCCTGGGCCGGTGTGAATGGTGCGAGCGGCTACAACGTCTATCGCGCCGGCAGCTGGGTCAACACCAGCCTCGTCGCCGCCACCGCCTACACCGACACGGGTCTCGCCGCTGGCACCAGCTACTCGTGGACCGTGAAGGCGGTAGACGCGGGCGGCGTCGAAAGCCTCGCGTCGGGCGCCGCGACCGGCACCACCACCGGCACGCCGCCGCCGACCGCCACCTGTTTCACCGCGAGCAACTACGCCCACACGAGCGCCGGGCGTGCGTACCAGAGCGCGGGTTATGCACGCGCCAACGGCTCGAACCAGAACATGGGTTTGTGGAACGTGTTCATCACGAGCACGCTGAAACGAACCGCGACCAACTACTACGTCATCGGCACCTGCCCCTGACCTCACTTCTTCCCCGATGCTCGAGACCAACAACCTGACCATCCGCTTCGGCGGGCACGTGGCGGTGGACCACGTGACGTGCGCTTTCCAGCCCGGCACGCTGACCGCCATCGTCGGCCCCAACGGCGCCGGCAAGACGACCTATTTCAACCTGATCTCGGGCCAGCTGCGGGCAAGCGCTGGCTCGGTCAAGCTGAACGGCACCGACATCACGAACGAAGCCGCGTCGGCGCGCACCCACCGCGGCCTGGGCCGCGCGTTCCAGCTGACGCAGCTGTTCCCGAACCTGTCGGTGATCGAGAACGTGCGTCTGGCCGTGCAGTCACGCCGCAAGCAGGGCCTGAACCTGTGGTCGGTGTGGTCGGATCAGCGCGCCACGCTCGACCGCGCGATGGAGCTCGTCACCCGCGTGAAGCTGGCCGACCGCGCCGATGCGCACGCCAGCAGCCTGCCGCACGGTGACCAGCGCAAGCTCGAAGTGGCGATGCTGATGGCGCTCGAGCCCAGCGTCTACATGTTCGACGAACCGACGGCCGGCATGAGTGTCGACGACGTGCCGGTGATCCTCGACCTGATCCGCTCGCTCAAGGCCGAGCGCGACAACACCATCCTGCTCGTCGAACACAAGATGGACGTGGTGCGCGAGCTCGCCGACCGCATCATCGTGCTGCACAACGGGCAGCTCGTGGCCGACGGCGAACCGGCGGCGGTGATCGCATCAAAAGTGGTGCAAAGCGCTTACCTCGGCATCTCGGCGGAGGAGCCGGCATGAGCCAGCCGCTGCTGCAACTACAAGGCGTGCACACGCACATCGGCGCGTACCACATCCTGCACGGCGTCGACCTCGAGATACCCGCCGGCCAGGTCACGATGCTGCTCGGCCGCAACGGCGCCGGCAAGACGACGACGCTGCGAACCGTCATGGGCTTGTGGCCCGCGTCCAAGGGCGCGGTGCGCCTCGACGGCCGCAGCATCGGCGGCCCCGAAGGCCAGAGCCAGACGCCCGACATTGCGCAGCTCGGCGTCGCCTACGTGCCCGAGAACATGGGCATCTTCAGCGACCTCACGGTGCGCGAGAACCTGCTGCTCGCCGCGCGCAAGGCACGCACCGTCGAGCAGATGGACACGGCGCGGCTCGAGTGGCTGTTCGGCCTGTTCCCGGCCTTGAAGAAGTTCTGGCTCTACCCCGCCGGCAAACTCTCGGGCGGGCAAAAGCAGATGCTTGCCATCGCGCGCGCGATGGTCGAAGAGCAGCGCCTGCTGCTGATCGACGAGCCGAGCAAAGGCCTCGCGCCTGCCATCGTGCAGAACCTGATCGCGGCGCTGCGCGAACTCAAGAGCACGAAGACGACGGTGCTCCTGGTCGAGCAGAACTTCGCGGTGGCGCGCGCGCTCGGCGACTTCGTCGCGGTGATGGACGACGGCCGCGTGGTGCACCGTGGCGCCATGGCCGAGCTCGCCGAAGACGCCGCGTTGCAACAGAAATTCCTCGGCTTGTCGCTGGGAGCACATCAATGACAACGACCACTGCGGCCACGCCAGCACAGGCCGCTGCCGCGATTCCGAAGGCCAGCTTCGACCTGCTGCCGCTCGCGCTGACGCTCGCACTCGCCTTGATCGCCTGGCCGCTGATCGGCTCCACCAGCACCTGGTTCACGCTCACGGCTGCGGGCCTGGCGATGGGCATGATCATCTTCATCATCGCCTCGGGCCTCACGCTCGTGTTCGGCCTGATGGACGTGTTGAACTTCGGCCATGGCGTGTTCATCGCGCTCGGCGCGTACCTGGCGACGAGCATGTTCACCGGCATGGCCGACTGGGCTGCGACCGACGTGCTCTGGCGCAACCTGGCGCTCGTGCTCGCCACCATCGTCGTCGCGATGCTGTGCGCCGGCGTGGTCGGCTGGGCTTTCGAGCGGGTGCTGGTGCGGCCGGTGTACGGCCAGCACCTGAAGCAGATCCTCATCACGATGGGAGGCATGATCATCGGCGAAGAGTTGATCAAGGTCGTGTGGGGGCCGACGCTCATCGCCATCGAGATGCCCACCGCGCTGCGCGGCGTGTTGACCTTCGGCGATGCCACGGTCGAAAAGTTTCGCCTGGTCGCCACGGTGATCGGCCTCGTGGTGCTCGCGGCCATGCTGTTCACGCTGAACCGCACCAAGCTCGGTCTGCTGATCCGCGCCGGTGTGCAAGACCGCGAGATGGTCGAGAGCCTGGGCTACCGCATCCGGCGGCTGTTCGTCGGCGTGTTCGTCGCCGGTTCGGCGCTCGCCGGTCTGGGCGGTGCGCTGTGGGGCATTTACCAGCAAGGTGTGTTGCCGCAGATCGGCGCGCAGGTCAACGTGCTGATCTTCATCGTGATCATCATCGGCGGGCTGGGGTCCACGATGGGTTGCCTGGTGGGTGCGCTGCTGGTCGGGTTGATGGCGAACTACACCGGCTTCCTGGCGCCCAAGGTCGCGATGTTTTCGAACATCGGCTTGATGGTGCTGGTGCTGCTATGGCGCCCGCAGGGCTTGTACCCGGTGGCGAACCGATGAGCGCTGGATCATGCTGAATCGCCTTCTCTCCCACGACCTGCCGCGCAACCGCTGGCTCGCGCTGTTGCTCGTCGCCTGCGTGCTCGGTCTGGCGTTCACGCCTTTTCTGTTCCCCGGCACCAAGGCGCTGAACGTCGCCGCGAAGATCATCGTCTTCATCGTGCTGGTGGCGAGCTTCGACCTGCTGCTCGGCTACACCGGCATCGTCAGCTTCGCACACACGATGTTCTTCGGCATCGGTGCCTACGGCATCGCGATCGCGAGTTCACGGCTCGGGCCGACTTGGAATTCGCTGGCGATCGGTGTGCTGGTGGCACTCGCCGCGTCGCTGCTGCTTTCGCTGCTGATCGGTCTGTTCAGCCTGCGCGTGAAGGCGATCTTCTTCGCGATGATCACGCTCGCGGTCGCGTCGGCCTTCCTCTCGCTCGCCTCGCAGTTGTCGGACTTCACCGGTGGCGAAGACGGCCTCACCTTCAAACTGCCCGAAGCGCTGCGGCCCGACACGATGTACCTCGACGCCCCGCTGTTCGGCGCTGCCATCGACGGCCGGTTGCTGAGCTACTACCTGCTGTATTTCGCTGCGCTGGGGCTCGTGCTCGTGATGTTGCGCATTGTCAACTCGCCTTTCGGCCGAGTCTTGCAGGCGATCCGCGAGAACGACTTTCGCGCTGAAGCGATCGGCTACCGCACCGTCGTGTACCGCACGCTGAGCAACGTGCTGTCGGCCCTGTTCGCCACACTCGCGGGCTGCCTGCTCGCGCTCTGGCTGCGCTACAACGGGCCCGACACCACGCTCTCGTTCGAGATCATGCTCGACGTGCTGCTGATCGTCGTGATCGGCGGCATGGGCACCATCTACGGCGCGGTGATCGGCAGCGTGCTGTTCGTGCTGGCGCAGAGTTACCTGCAGGACCTGATGAAACTCGGTGCCTCGGCCGTCGAAGGCGTGCCAGTGCTGTCGCAACTGATCTCGCCCGACCGCTGGTTGTTGTGGCTCGGCATCCTCTTCGTGCTGTCGGTCTACCACTTCCCGGCCGGCGTGGTCGGGCGCTTGCGTGCGATCGGCCAGAAGGGCAAAGCGCCATGAGCTTCACCTCGCACTACATCCCTTGCGCCGGCCGCGAACTGCACTACACCGATTGGGGCGCACAACATTCGGAAACCGTGATCGCGTGGCATGGCCTGGCGCGCACCTGCCGCGACATGGACGACGTGGCCGGGCACCTGTCGCAGCGCTACCGCGTGATCTGCCCCGACACGCTCGGCCGCGGCTTGAGCCAGTGGAGCCCCGAGCCCGAAACAGAGTACTGCCTGGCGTTCTACGTGCAGCAGGCGATGGCCCTGGTCGACCAGCTCGGCTTGCAGAATTTCCACTGGATCGGCACCTCGATGGGTGGTGCGATCGGCCTGGTGGCCGCGGCCACCGCGCTGCGCGGGCGGGTGCGGCGCCTCATCCTGAACGACAGCGGCCCGCAGATCGCCGACGCCGCGATCGCCCGCATCCGCGGCTACGCCGGCAACCCGGCCGCGTTTGCGAGCGTGACCGAACTCGAGCAGTACTTCCGCACCATCTACAAACCCTATGGTGCCTTGAGCGACGCGCAGTGGCGGCGCCTGACCGAAACCTCCACGCGCCGCCTGCCCGATGGCCGTGTGACGCCGCACTACGACCCGGCAATGGTGATGCAGTTCAGCCACCACACCGACGACTACCTGCTGTGGAACGAGTGGGACAGCCTCGACATCCCGGTGCTGTGCCTGCGCGGTGAAAGCTCCGACCTTCTGCTGCCCGACACCGCCGAGCAGATGCGCCAGCGCGGCCCGCAGGCCGTGGTGGTCGAGATCGCCGGTTGCGGCCACGCGCCCGCGCTCAACACGCCGGCGCAGTACGCGCTGGTCGAGAGGTTCTTCGCCGGCTGATCGCCGGACTTTGCCAACCACCCAGAGGAGACCCGAGATGAAAAAAGCGAACTGGATTCTTTCAGCGCTGCTGGCCGCCGCCACCTTCGGTGCGGCACACGCCGCTGGCACGGTCGGCAACACCTTGCCGGCCGACTTTCCCGCGATCGAAGACGCCTCCCTCGGCAAGCCGGTGATCGGCTTCGGTGCGGCCGGGCCGGTCGTGCACACGCCGGTGATCTTCCTGCACGGCAACAACGACACGCCGTTCCCGACCGCCTGCAACCCGTTCGGCCGCATGCAGGCCTTAGCGCAGAACCTGGCCGACCGTGGCTACGCCACCAGCGAACTCTGGGGCCTCGGTTACCAGGGCGACCAGTGCAACCTGCGTGCCGATCAGACCAACCGCTCGCGCATCGCCCACACCGTGGCGGCCAATGTGCCCGACCTGAGCCGCTTCGTGCAGGCCGTGCTCGCCTACACCGGCGCGAAGGAAGTCGACATCGTCGGGCACAGCCTGGGTGTGCCGCTCGCGCGCGAATGGATGCGCCAGGAAAACGCGCACCGTCTGGTGCGCCGGCTGGTCGCGATCGACGGCCCCAACCACGGCATCATCAACTGCTCGCCGAACCCGGCCAACTACTTCCAGGCGCCGGCCGCCGGCGGCTTCACGCCGAACAGCGAAGTCTGCAAGGAATTCGGCTCGCCCGACACGCCGTTCCTGCAGCGCCTGAACCGCGGCGACGACACACCCGCACCGACACGCGTGCTGGTGATCCGCAACGCCGACAAGAGCTTCGTCTACTTCCCGATCCAGGACGGTTTCATCGCCCCGGTGCCGGCCGAAGACTCGTTCGGCCGCCCGACAGACTTCTCGAACAGCGCGCGGCTGCAGGGCGCCGAAGAACTGAACCTGACCGGGCAGGGCGCCTACGACACGCTGCTCGGCACCTCGCACCTGGGCATCCTGAATTCGCCCGACACCTGGCAAGCGACCTACGACTTCCTGACGAAGCGTCCGCAGCACCGCTGAGCCCGCCATGGGATTTCGTCACACGCTGATTGCCGCCGGCATCGCCACCATGTTCATCTGCGCGCCGGTCTGCGCGCAGGTGGCGCCGAGCGCGGCCGAGATCGCCCGCTACAGCGGCTTGCACGCCGCCGCACAGCAGGGCGATCTGGCGGCGGTGGAGCGCCTCGCCGTTTCGCGCGCCGTGCTCGAAGTGCGCGACGCGCACGGCCGCACGCCCTTGCACGTGGCCACCTTCGCGAAGCAGCGCGTGGTGATCCGTGCCCTGGCCAAGGCCGGCGCCGACCTCGGTGCGCTCGAAAGCGACCGTTACGACGCGGTCACGATCGCGTCGGTGGCCGACGACGAGGAGACGCTGCGCGTTCTGCTCGCCGCCGGTGCGAGCGCCAAGCTCGTCACCAGCCGCTACGACGGCACGGCGCTGATCGCAGCGGCACACCTCGGCCACGACGGTGTGGTGCGCCAGCTCATTCGCGCCGGCGCGCCGCTCGACCACGTGAACAACCTGCACTGGACGGCGCTGATCGAATCGATCGTGCTCGGCAACGGTGGCGCGCGCCACGTGGCAACCCTGCGCGCCCTGGTGGAAGCCGGCGCCAGCACGCGCCTGGCCGACCGCGAGGGCCGCACGCCGCTCATGCTGGCCGAGGGCCGCGGCTACAAGGAAATGATCGAGATTCTGCGCAAAGCCGGTGCGAAGTGAATCGCAGCGCGCTTCGTTTCAGCGCCTGAACTTGCCGTCGTTACCGACGATCGACAGATCGGCGTAGTCCAGCCCGGTGTGGCTGGTCGGGCTGTAGCTCAGCTCCAGCCCGCCGATGTTGACGCGGCTGAAGGTTTCCAGCGCCTTTTTCAGGCCGGCGCGCGTCACGTCCTTGCCGGCGCGACGCAGGCCTTCGACCAGCACCTTGGCAGCGGCAAAACCTTCGAGCCCGGCGGGCGTGAGCTCGAAACCCTTGGCCTTGGCCAGATCTGAAGCTTCCTTCACGATCGGTATGCCGACCGAGCGCTCCGACGGGTAGACCTGGCTCACCACGGTGCCGTGCGCCATCTCACCGAGCGACTTCACGAAGCCGGCCGAGGCGTTGTTCGACAAGGTCACCATCTGCGCGCGCGAGCCGGCGGCTCGCAGCGCCTTCATGCCGTCGGCGACAGCCGTGCCCGAACCGATGAAAACGACGGCCTGCGGATCGCCTTTGACGACCTTCGGCATGATCGGCCCGAAGTCGGGTTTGGCGCGGTCGTACTTTTCGTAGGCCACGGGCTCGAGCTTCGCATCCTTCAGGCCCTTGAGCAGGCCCACGGCGGCGTCGGCGCCGAAAGTGTCGTCGACCTGCACGATCGCCATGCGGGTGACCGCTACGTGCGTCAGGTGCGCCACCGCGCGTTCGGCCTCGCGCTGGTAAGTGGCGCGCACGTTGAAGATCCACGGGTGCACCGGCTCGTGCAGCACCATCGCGCCGGTCGACGGGCCGACCAGCGGCACCTTGGCTTCGTTCAGCAAGGGCATCAGCGCCTGCGTGTGCGGCGTGCCGCGGTTCAGGAACAGGCTGACCACGCCCTTGTCGACCAGCGTCTTCGCGTTTTCGAGCGTGAGCTTGGGGTCGAACTTGTCGTCGAGCGAAATCAGCTCGATCTTCTGGCCATTGATGCCGCCGCGGGCGTTCACCGCGTCGAAGTACAGCTTCGCGCCATCGGTCGCTTCTTTCACCGACGAAGCCACCGCACCGGTGAAGCCCGCGGTCTGACCGATCAGGATCTGGGCATGGGCCAGCGGGCCGCCCAAGGTGGCTACCAGCGTGACCGCGATCCAGCGAATCCAGGGGGTCTTTTGCATCGTCGTCTCCTGCAACGCACGGCGTGCGCGGCGCAGATTGTGGCGTGCGGCGCGGTAGCAAAACCGTCATAAGGAGTGCATCCGGGCCCTGCTTGAGCGACTTTGTTCCGCACTCTCTAGAATCTTCCGCTTCGCCGCATTCCCGGCCCAGAAAGCACCGCATGTCCTCCGGCCTCATCCGCATCCGCGGCGCTCGCCAGCACAACCTGAAGAACCTCGACCTCGACATCCGCACCGGCGAGATGACGGTCGTGACCGGCCCCAGCGGCTCGGGCAAGTCGAGCCTGGTGTTCGACACGCTGTACGCCGAAGGCCAGCGGCGCTACGTCGAGACCTTCAGCGCTTACGCGCGCCAGTTTCTCGACCGCATGGACCGGCCGGCCGTCGACCGGGTCGACGGCGTGCCGCCCGCCATCGCCATCGATCAGACCAACCCGGTGCGCAGCTCGCGCAGCACGGTCGGTACGATGACCGAGTTGAACGACCACCTGAAGCTGTTGTTCGCGCGCGCCGCGCAGCTGTTCGACAAACAGACCGCGCGAGGCGTGCGCCACGATTCGCCGGAGACGATTTATGCCGAGCTGATGCAGCGTACCGCCGCGGGTGACCCGCGCCTCGTGCTCACCTTCCCGGTGGAACTGCCGGGCAACACCAGCGCCGAGGAAGTCGAGCAGTGGTTGTCGGCGAGCGGCTTCACACGCGTGCAGGCCGAGCGCGAAGTGGCTTCGCCGACCGGGGCGAGAAAGCTTCTTGACGTGGTGGCCGATCGTTTCCGCATCCAGCGCACCGAGAAGATACGTGCCGTCGAAGCGATCGAAACGGCACTGAAGCGTGGCAGCGGGCGGGTCAACGTCTACGTGCTGGCCGAAGAAGGCGAGCCGGCCTTGTGGCGTTTCTCGACCGGTCTGCATTGCCCCGAGAGCGACCTGCGCTACGCCGACCCGCAACCCGCGCTGTTCTCGTTCAACTCGGCCTACGGCGCTTGCGAAACCTGCCGCGGTTTCGGGCGCGTGATCGGCGTCGACTACGGCCTCGTGGTCCCCGACCCGCGCAAGACGCTGCGCTCGGGTGCCATCAAGACCTTGCAGACCCCCGCCTGGAAAGAGAACCAGGACGACCTGATGCAGTACGCCGGCGAGGCCGGCATTCCGCGCGACACCGCGTGGGCGCAGCTCACCGACGCGCAGCGTGGCTGGGTCATCAACGGCTCGCCGAACTGGAACGGCAAGTGGAACAAGCAGTGGTATGGCGTAAAGCGCTTCTTCGAGTACCTGGAGAGCAAGGCCTACAAGATGCACATTCGCGTGCTCTTGTCGAAGTACCGCGCCTACACGCCCTGCGGCGTGTGCGGCGGTGCGCGGCTGAAGACCGAATCGTTGTTGTGGCGGCTCGGCACCAAGGAAGATGCCGATGCGGTGCTGGCACCGGCGAAGCGTTTCCTGCCACGGGGCACGGGCTGGTCTCGCGAGCAGCTCGAAGCGCTGCCGGGCCTCACGGTGCACGACCTGATGCTGATGCCCATTCAAACCCAGCGGGCGTACTTCGACCGCCTCTTCACTCCTTCCCCCGCTGGGGGAAGGCCGGGATGGGGGCCGGTGGAGCTGCTGAGCAGCCCCCACCCCAACCCTCCCCCAGTGGGGGAGGGCGTGAACAGCGCGTTGCGACTTCTTTTGTCGGAGATCCGCACGCGCCTGAAATACCTGTGCGATGTCGGCATCGGCTACCTCACGCTCGACCGCCAGAGCCGCACGCTCAGTGGCGGTGAAGTGCAGCGCATCAACCTCACGACCGCGCTTGGCACTTCGCTAGTCAACACCATGTTCGTGCTCGATGAGCCGAGCATCGGCCTGCACCCGCGCGACATGAACCGCATCATCGAAGCGATGCACCGGCTGCGTGATGCCGGCAACACGCTGGTGGTGGTCGAGCACGACCCGGCCGTGATGCTCGCTGCCGACCGCCTGATCGACATGGGCCCTGGCCCCGGCGAGCGCGGCGGCAGCATCGTGTTCGACGGCACGCCGGACGCGATCCGTGACGCCGACACGCTGACCGGCGCCTACCTCGGCGGCCGCAAGCACGTCGGCATGGGCATCAAGCGGCTGATGAGCGACGCCACGCCCAAGCTCATCGTGCAAGGCGCGCGCGACCACAACCTGAAAGACGTGACGGTCGAGTTCCCCTTGCTGCACCTGGTGTGCGTGACCGGCGTGTCGGGCTCGGGCAAGAGCACGCTGATGCAGGACGTGCTGTTCCCCGCGCTCGCGCGCCACTTCGGCAAGGCGACCGAAACGCCGGGTGAACACGACGCGCTGCTCGGTGCCGACTGGCTCAGTGATTCTGTCTTCGTCGACCAGTCGCCGATCGGCAAGACCGCGCGCTCCAACCCTGCCAGTTACGTCGGCGCGTTCGACGAGATCCGCAAGCTGTTCGCACAATCGCCACTGGCCGTGCAGCGCGGCTACGGCCCCGGCATGTTCAGCTTCAACGCCGGCAACGGTCGCTGCGCGACTTGCGGCGGCTCGGGCTTCGAACACATCGAGATGCAGTTCCTGAGCGACGTGTACCTGCGCTGCCCCGACTGCGACGGTCGCCGTTACCGCGCCGAGATTCTCGACGTGAAGATCGACCGGCGTTTGCCCGGCGACGTGATCCGCGATCTTTCCGTCGCCGATGTGCTTGAGCTCACCGTCAGCGAAGCGGTGCAACTCTTCCGCGATGACCGAGAGGTGCTGCGTGTGCTGCAACCGATCGTCGACGTCGGCCTCGAATACGTGAAGCTCGGCCAGCCGGTGCCCACGCTCTCGGGTGGTGAAGCGCAGCGCCTGAAGCTCGCGGGCTTTCTGGCCGAAGCCTCGCAGAATGGCAGCGCGAGCGGCCAGAAGATCGCCAAACGCGGCACGCTGTTCATGTTCGACGAGCCGACGACTGGCCTGCACTTCGACGACATCGCGAAGCTGATGCGCTCGTTTCGCAAGCTGCTCGACGCCGGCCACTCATTGATCGTGATCGAGCACAACCTCGATGTGATCCGCGCCGCCGACTGGCTGATCGACCTCGGCCCCGAAGGCGGCGACGCCGGTGGCCGGGTCGTCTGCACCGGCACCCCCGAGGAAGTGAAGCGCCACCCCAGCTCGCACACCGGCAAGGCGCTCGCCGACTACGACATCTCGATGGGGCTCGATGGCCACAAGGCCGAAGAAGGCCGCCCGCTGCAATATCTGCTGAAAGCCGCGCGCGACGAGCGCCGCACCAGCGAAGAAGTGATCCGCATCGTCAACGCGCGCGAGCACAACCTGAAGTCGCTCGACGTGAGCATTCCGCGTGGCAAGTTCACCGTAGTGACCGGCGTTTCAGGTTCGGGCAAGAGCACGCTCGCGTTCGACATTCTGTTCAACGAAGGCCAGCGCCGTTACCTCGAATCATTGAACGCCTACGCGCGCAGCATCGTGCAGCCGGCGGGCCGGCCCGAGGTCGATGCGGTCTACGGCATTCCGCCCACGGTTGCGATCGAGCAGCGCCTGAGCCGCGGCGGGCGCAAGAGCACGGTCGCGACCACCACCGAGGTCTGGCATTTCCTGCGCCTGCTGTACGTGAAGCTCGGCCTGCAGCACTGCGTGAAAGACGGCTCTCCCGTCAAACCGCAAAGCGCCGAGAGTATCGCTGCGCAACTGCTGCGCGACCACAAGGGCGAACACGTCGGCCTGCTCGCGCCGCTGGTCGTGAACCGCAAGGGCCTGTACACCGATCTTGCCAAGTGGGCCAAGGGCCGCGGCCACACACACTTGCGCGTCGACGGCGAATTCGTCAAGGTCGACCCGTGGCCGCGGCTCGACCGCTTCAAGGAACACACGCTGGAGCTGCCGGTCGGCGACATCGTGGTCAGCGCTAACGATGAAGCTACGCTGAGGCAGGCGCTCGCCAAAACGCTCGAACTCGGCAAGGGCGTGATGCATCTGCTGAGCCCGCTCGATGGCCTGAAGGGCGCGATGCTGACCGATGGTTCGACCGCAGGCATCGGCAGCGTCAAGGTGTTCTCGTCCAAACGTGCCTGCCCGACCTGCGGCACGAGTTACGCCGAGCTCGACCCGCGCATGTTCAGCTACAACAGCAAACACGGCTGGTGCACCACGTGCGTGGGTACCGGCCTGGCGCTGACACGCGAGCAGCGCAAGGCGTATGACGACTCGGTGCGAGACGACGACAAGCGTGGCCAGGAACAGAGCTTCCCGTCGGAAGAAAAAGAAGTCGAAGGGCTCATCGACGCGCCTTGCCCCGACTGTGCCGGCACGCGGCTGAACCCGGCCTCGCGCCTCGTCACCTTCGACACCCATTCCATCACCGCGATCGGCCAATGGTCGGTGACCGACTCGCGCGCCTGGGTCGAATCGCTCAAGCTCGTCGGCCGTGATGCCGAGATCGCACGCGATGTGGTCAGCGAGATCAAGAGCCGGCTCGAGTTTCTGGAAGAAGTGGGCCTCGGCTACCTCACGCTCGACCGCGCCGCGCCCACGCTCAGCGGCGGCGAAGCGCAGCGCATTCGCCTGGCGGCGCAACTCGGCAGCAACCTGCAAGGGGTGTGCTACGTGCTCGACGAGCCCACCATCGGCCTGCACCCGCGCGACAACCAGGTGCTGCTGAACGCGTTGCAGACCTTGAGCGACAAGGGCAATACGCTGGTCGTCGTCGAACACGACGAAGACACGATCCGCCGTGCCGACCACATCATCGACATCGGCCCCGGCGCCGGCAAGCGTGGTGGCAACCTGGTGGCCGAAGGCAGCGCGGCCGACCTGGCGCGCAACGCCGATTCGGTGACGGGGCGCTTTCTCGCCAACCCTCTCGTGCACCCGTTGCAAGCGCGGCGTGCCGTTTTGCTCCCTCTCCCCTCTGGGGAGAGCGAAGCGAGGGGTCGGGTTGGGGTGAGGGGCGAGCCCACCGCATCCCACACCGACCGCCAAAAATACGGCCCTCTCACCATCAAAGGTGCGTCGCTGCACAACCTGCGCAATGTGACCGTCGACGTGCCCTTGAAGCGCCTGGTCGCCGTCACCGGCGTCAGCGGTTCCGGCAAGTCGACGCTCGCGCGCGACGTGTTGCTCGCCAACCTGCAGTTCATCAACACACGCGGCGGCAAACCGAACTGGCAGGGCTGCGACAGCATCGACGGCTGGGGGTTCATCGACCGTGTGCTCGAAGTCGACCAGACCCCGATCGGCAAGACACCACGCTCCTGCCCGGCCACCTACATCGGTTTCTGGGACACGATCCGCAAACTCGTCGCCGACACGCTGGAAGCGCGCGCCCGCGGTTACGCGCCGGCGCGTTTCAGCTTCAACACCGGCGAAGGCCGCTGCCCCGGCTGCGAAGGGCAGGGCATGCGCACGATCGAGATGAGCTTCCTGCCCGACGTGAAAGTGGCGTGCGACGTGTGCCGCGGCGCGCGCTTCAACGCCGAGACGCTGGCGGTCAGCTGGCGCGGAAAAAGCATCGGCGACGTGCTGAAGATGGAAGTCGACGAGGCGGTCGACTTCTTCGCGTCGATGCCAAACATCTCGCACCCGCTGAAGTTGCTGAAAGACGTGGGCCTGGGTTACCTCACGCTCGGCCAGCCCTCACCCACGCTCAGCGGCGGCGAGGCGCAGCGCATCAAGCTCGTCACCGAACTGAGCAAGGTGCGCGACGACGTGGGTCGGCGTGGCAACAAGGCGCCGCACACGCTCTACGTGCTCGACGAGCCGACCGTCGGTCTGCACATGGCCGACGTGGAGCGCCTGATCCGCGTATTGCACCGCCTGGTCGACGCCGGCCACAGCGTGGTCGTGATCGAACACGACCTCGACGTGATCGCCGAAGCCGACTGGGTCATCGACCTCGGCCCCGAGGGCGGCGTGAAAGGCGGGGCGGTGGTGGCCGGCAGCACGCCAGAGGCGCTGGTGCAGTGCAAGGCGAGCCACACCGGGGCGGCGTTGCGGGCGGTGCTGGCGCGGCGGTGAAAGTGGGCGCCGAGCTGGTGATCTTCAAGTCCGCGTGTTAATGTCTATACATGTTTAAACATGGAGTCCATCATGTCTGAAGCGCTTCTTGACATCAAACCCTGGGGCAACAACCTCGGTGTTCGCATCCCAGCTGCCGTGGCGCGCGAGGCCAAGCTGCGTGCCAACCAGCGCGTCAAGGTCTCGGTCGAAGATGGTCGCGTCATCATCACGCCGCAGGCCGACAAGGCGCTGACGCTGGCAGAGCGGCTCGCATTGTTCGACCCTGCATTGCATGGCGGTGAGGTGATGGCTGCAGCGCCCGTGGGCGTCGAGCAGTGGTGACTCGTGCTGCAGCAAAGGCCTGGGTTCCGGACCGGCAAGACATCGTCTGGATCGATTGCAATCCGCAAGCCGGCAATGAAATGCGCGACCTGCACCCGCTGCTGGTGCTCTCGCCGAAGGCTTTCAACGCGCGCACCGGGCTTGTCATCGGGCTGCCCATGACGACGGCTGCGTACAACGCGAACAACCCCTTTGCCGTGCCAGTGGGCAGCGCCGGCGGGCGCAAAGCCGGCAAGGTGAGCTACGTTCTGTGCCACCAACCCAAGTCGTTCGACTGGCGCGCCAGGCGCGCCAAACCGCACCCGTCGAAGCGGCTCTCCGATCCGCTTTTCACACAGGCCTGCGGCGTTCTGAATCAGATCGTGACCCTGGCTTGACGCCGCCCGTTCGCGCCGCGGCAACAAGGCCGGCGTTGGGGCCGGTGTAAGCGCGGGGGGTAAGGTAGCGGGCGGGAGAGCTCGAGTTCGGCGGGCAACGGCCGGGCCATCAACCGACGTTGGCGACTGCCGGCTGGCGGCTGTCTGGCGGGCCACCTGAACCTTGACGCATCGCGCCGCATGTACCCCAACGAAGGCCCCACAAGTTAGGCGCCGCGCTGGGCGATGGCGTTGCTCTGCACAGCCTGAGACTGTGCAGCACCGCCTGATCGCGGCTCGACGGTCTGCGTCTGCCCGTCCGATCGGCCCGGCACCTCGGGACGATGGGGCTGGCTGCGCCCTGGGATCTTTGAGGCAGGCAAACACGCCCTGGTCCTGCGGGATCACCCATAGATGACCTCGCCGATGGACTGTTGCAGCGATTTCTGCACCGCTTGAGCGGGCCGCTGCCGACTAACGCTGCGCCGCAAGCCCCAGGTGCCCTGCGCAGCCCGGCCGTGGGGCGGAAAAACAGCGTTTGGATTCCCTGTCCTCAGTTCAACGCCACGGCGACCTCCAAAACCGCCGCCGCAAAGCACCTCGCGACGCTTCACGCGAAGCGCAGTGAAGTGCTGGGCGCCGTGGCGCTCTGCGAGTCCGATGACGACCACTTGGCACAGGTCGATGTACAAGTTCAGGAAGCCACCGCGGAAGCCCACCGTGCCGCACGCAACATCGAGATGGCGCGCGAAGCGTCGGCCGGCGGCCCGCTGGCGCTGGTGAAGAACGGCGACCGCATCACGCTCGACGTGACCAGGCGCTCGCTGCACCTGCCCGTCAACGACGAGGAACTCGCGCAACGCCGAGGGGCGCGGACCGCAGCCAAACTGGCGCTCGACTCCGGCTACTGGAAGCTCTACGTCGACCAAATGGTGCAGGCCGACGAAGGCGTCGACCTCGACTTCCTGCGCGGCAAGCGCGGCGCATTCATACCGCGTGACAGCCATCGACGGTTTCACCGTCAATGGCTGCGGTCAGCTATCGCGTGACCGTGAAGGCGTTGCGCAGCAAGCCGCCGGCGCCGACACGCACGTCCCACACCGGGTCCTTCGCCGGCTGCTTCTTGTTGGGGACGGTGACAGTCGCGGTCACCACGTTGGCAGACACGAATTGCACGTTGCTTGCCACCGGCCGCGGGCCGTTGCCGCCTTCAAAGGCGATCGTCATGCCCGGCGTGAACCCGTAACCCGTGATCGTGACTTGCACCCACGTGCCCACGGTCGCCGAATCTGGCGTGACTGACGTCACCGTCGAGCAACTGCCGCTGCTGTCGAGTACCGTGACCGTGCTCGGCTTCCTGATATCGACCAGCACGCACGACACGTTGTCGCTCTTGTTGCTCTCCACCAGCAGGGTCTTCGGATCGACCTCGATCTTGAGCTGGTAAATGCCGTCGGCATTGTTCGTGAAGTCGATCTCCTGACCGACGAGGTGGCTGCCATAGGTGTCGCCCCAGCCCACCGACATGCCCTGGATCTGTGTGGTGCAGGTGTTGTAGACGGCCGCACCTGGCGTGCCCGGCAGCGACGTATTGACGGCAGTCGTGTCCATGATGCAGAAGGTCGTCTTCTGGCCGGTCCTCGATGATCCACCCGGGGCGTTGACGGGCTGCAGCGTGTACAGCGCGTAGTCGTCGAAGTGAATATGGTTGTGTCCGGCGTGATAGGTGAACCAGCCCGCGTTCATATGCAGCACCGAGGTGCCGTCGGAATTGAAGATGCGCTGATTGATCTGTTGCTTGTCTCCCCCCGTCAAAACAGCGCCAGGCTCGAGTTGCAGCGGACCGGTGCCGCTGTTCCAGCTTGTCGTGCTGAAGCGAAGCGTCGATGTGTCTCCGTTCGCGACCAACGACAAATTCCACGCGGGCAGAGGTTTCAGATTCGGTGGCATCGTATAGACCTGCGCGGCGGCACCGGTGGGGAACGAAACAACGCCAACCATCACCGCGCCGAACACGGTCAGGCGAATCCGAGACAGGATATTGTTCATCGAATCAGTTCTCAAGGTGATTGACACAGAACGCAGCACACGAAGGATCGCTACGCAGCGGATGCAGGCGGAGTAGTGAATCCGAGAGGGGCGCAGGCGCCCCTCTCGATCGACGCGCGCTCCGTCGCGCGCGGCCCGTATCACTTGCAGATCTCGACCTTCGGGTCGCAGACCGGTGGTTCCTTGGTCCCACACGAGAAGTCGGAAAGCACCAGCCTGCCGCCTAGGTTGGTCGACGCGCCCGTGAGGGTCCCCGCCGCGTTGCAGTTGAAGTGCTGCGTGCTTTTGTTTACCGCGCTGGCGCTGACGGTGCAGGTGTTCCCTGACGACCAAGTCGCGGTGAGCGTGCCCGTCGGCGAGCCCGCTGGTACCTGGTTGTTGATGAAGTGCCAGGCGCCCGTGAAGTCACCGCACGACTGCCCGCTCAGGTTGCTGATATTCGCAGCCCAGGCCGCACAGGTCACACCCAGCGCGATCGTGCCGGGAATCAACCAATAACGCTTTTTCATGTTTTCTTCTCCTCAATTCCGACAGCGATCGCTGCTGTCAAGCGCTCCACGAAAAGTCAGCGTGCCGTCCTTGAAGAATCCCCACCGTCAGACGCTGTTCGCAGTGTGCGGAAGTTGTCACGAATTGTTTCGGCCGCACATCCCTCAATTTGGGGGTGCTTTGGTCTTACTGTGTTTGGCGTGAACTCTCTTTGTCGACGTGCGAAGGCGACGGGGTCACGATGGAGGAATTGAGCGAACGCGATGGCGGTCAGAGCTGGCTCCGTTGACCGAACAGTTTCCGAAGATTTATGAGTGGGCCCTGCGGGTCAGGCTGCTTCGGCCGAAGGCTGAGGCAGCGATACGAAGTACGTCACGTCCGAAGTTCGCGCCTGATGGCTCGAATGTGACCGGCGCGTGTTCAAGGAGTTGATGTAGTGGCCAATGCCTTCGCGCGCAGCGCTCACGGTTTCGTAGGCATGCAGGTAGACCTCTTCGTAATTGATCGAGCGCCGCAGCCGTTCGACAAATACGTTGTCGCGCCAGCACCCCTTGCCGTCCATCGAGATGCGGATGCCGTGACGGAGCGCCTGATACGCATGCTGCACCGCCTGGTCGACGCCGGCCACAGCGCGGTCGTGATCGAACATGACCTCGACGTGATCGCCGAAGCCGACTGGGTCATCGACCTCGGGCCGGAGGGCGGTGTGAAAGGCGGGGCGGTGGTGGCCGGCAGCACGCCCGAAGCGCTGGTGCAGTGCAAGGCGAGCCACACCGGGGCGGCGTTGCGGGCGGTGTTGGCGCGGGGGTGCAGTTCTCCTGCGTAGCTCTCACCGTGCCCGCACGTGTCGATTCGCGGCAGGCTGCTGTGAGCCTCGAATCTACGCAACAGCCGGATGCGCGTCTGAGCGCCAGCGCGCGTACTCCGGGCGGGGCTGGGTCCGTCGACCGGCGGTAGGCGTCGGACTTGCTCCGGCCGGCGCGCGATCTCTTCGTCGCGACAGACGTATCGATCACGACGACGACGGTCGGAAATCAGGCCCGAAGCCGGCAAGGTATTCGCGGGTAGACCGCGCGTTCGCCCTCTAACGCAGCCCCAGATAGCCCGCGATGAACAAGACGATGACGACGAGGCCAACGAGCCAGATGATTCTGTTCACGATTTCGTCCTTTGGCCGCACCGATCTGCGACGCTCGCAGCGTCGGACGACAGTGCTCACTCTATCCGGCTTCTACCCAACACTCTGTGCGGTAACGAACGATCGGTGCGTGAGTCGTGGCGCAGCCGGAACGATGCACCATGGCCACTGCGCGCATTGCGGGATGGTTCTTCCCGCTCCTCGATGGTCCAAGTCCAGACAGCCGATCGGCTATGACCTTGCTTCGGTCGGTGGCGTCGTCACCACTTTGCCGTCCTTCACTGGAAGCGTCGAGCCTGGTTTGAAAGTTG
>JAYVTD010000049.1:0-2860 GCA_043774765.1 Rhizobacter sp.
GCGCTGCTCGGGCGCATTGTCACGATCCCGTACTTCCCGCTGAGCGAGACCATGCTTGCGCAGATCGTCAAGCTGCAGCTCAACCGCATCAAGAAGCGCGTCGAAGCGAACCACGGCGTGCCGTTCCAGTTCGACGACGAGGTGGTCAAGCTCGTCGTGAGCCGCTGCAACGAGATCGAGAGCGGCGGGCGTGTGATCGACGCGCTGCTCACCAACACCGTGCTGCCGCGCATCAGCCACGAGTACCTGACGCGCCTGGCCACGGGCGCTCCGCTGCACCGGGTGGCGCTGTCGGTCGAAGCCGGCGACTTTGCGTATGCGTTCGACTGAAAGCGCCGCGGCGCGAGCACCGCGCGCCGCCCGGGGTGCGTCGAAGCTCGAACAGCGCCAGCAGCTCGAGCACGCCGTCGAACTGCTGCGCACGAAGCAGCTCGACAAGGCCGCGCTCGCGCTGCAAGCCGTGCTGCAACGCTGGCCCGGCCAGGGCGACGCGCTGCACTACCTCGGCGTGCTGAAACATCAGGCCGGTGACAGCGACGCCGCGGTGGCGCTGATCCGCCTGGCCATCGACGCCATGCCGGGCGAGGTGGGGCCCTGGAACAACCTGGGCAATGTGCTGGTCGAGGCGCAGCGCTTTGCCGAGGCCGAAGCCGCCTATCGCCGCTGCCTGGAGCTGCAGCCGGCCTTCGTCGACGCGCTCAGCAACCTGGCGACGATCCACAGCAAACGTGGTGAACACGCCGAGGCCGAATCGCTGTGCCGGCGCGCGATCGCGGCGCGGCCCGAGTTCGGCCAGGCCTGGTACAACCTGTCGGTTGCGCTGCTGGCGCAGAAGCGCATCGACGAAGGGCTGGCGGCCAACAGCCAGGCGATCCTGCTCTGGCCCAAGCACCTGCAGGCGCGCGACGCGGTGGCGCGTGCGCTGGTGTTTCTCGGCCGGCTCGACGAAGCCGCCAAGCTGTACCGCGAGTGGCTCAAGGTCGACCCCGACAACGCCGTCATTCAGCACCACCTCGCCGCGTGCTCGGGGGGTGCTGCGCCTGAACGAGCGAGCGATGCTTATGTGGAGCGCACCTTCGACGCGTTTGCGGCCACTTTCGATGCCAACCTCAGCGCTTTGGGCTACCGCGCGCCGCAACTCGTGGCCGATCTGCTTCGCGAGCTGCTGCCGGCACCGGCTCGCCAGTTCGACATCCATGACCTCGGCTGTGGCACCGGCCTGTGCGGCCCGCTGGTGCGCGACTGGGCGCGTGAGCTGAGCGGTTGCGATCTGTCGAGCGGCATGCTCAAGAAAGCCGAGCGGCGCCAGGTCTACGACCGCCTTGACCACGCCGAACTTGTAGCCCACATGCTGGCGAACCCGCTGCGCTTCGATGCGTTGATCTGCGCCGACACGCTGTGTTATTTCGGCGAGCTCGCCGAAGCGCTGCGCGCTTCGGCTCAGGCATTGCGGCCTGGCGGCAGGCTGGTGTTCACCGTCGAAGCCGATCTTGCCGACGATGCCGCGCCGCACCACCTTCAGTCGCACGGTCGTTATGCCCACCGGCGCGACTACGTCGAGCAGGCGCTCGCGCAAGCCGGTTTGGTGGTCTGCACACTGCGCCAGGAAACCTTGCGCCACGAGGCTGGCCGGCCCGTCATCGGCTGGCTGGTGGCGGCGCGCCACAGCACGGAGAACACCCCATGAGCGACGGTTTCTTTCGCAGCTACACGGGCTGGAACGGCCAGCTCGTGCACCCCCACTCGAGCGCAGGCGCCGGCGGGCCGGGCAACTTCTGCAGCGCCAGCGTGTTGGGTCAGTGGGGTGACCTCGATCTGCTGGGCCGCGCCCTGCACCCCTTGTCACCGCGGTCGATGCAGTGCAGCGCGAACGACCCGCCGCCGGCCGCGCCCGCGGAGCCCGATCTCGCCTTCCTGTTCAACCAGTGTCTGAACCCGACACGCGGCCTCAGTGCCGAGGACTACAACGCTGCTGCGACGGCGCTCGGCGTCGATGCGGCCAGCATCATGACGGTCGCCGAAGTCGAGACCGCCGGTGCAGCGTTCGATGACTACGGGCGGCCGCGCATCCTGTTCGAGCGCCACTACTTCCACAAGGCGACCGGCGGCAAGTTCGCTGCCAAGCACCCGACGATCTCGGCCAAGTCGGCCGGTGGCTACGGCAAGTTCTCGGCCCAGTACGGCAAGCTGCAGGAAGCCTACGAGCTCGACAAGGACGCAGCGCTGGGCTCGGCCTCGTGGGGCCGCTTCCAGATCATGGGCAGCAACTACAAGGCGGCGGGGTTCAAGTCGGTGCGTGCTTTCGCAAAAGCGATGACGCGGTCCGAAGCCGACCACCTGCGGGCGTTCGTGAGCTTCGTGTCGGCCGACGCGAAGATGAAAAAGGCCCTGCAGGATCGCGACTGGGCCGCCTTCGCGAAAGCCTACAACGGCAAGGGCTACGCGAAGAACAAGTACGACGAGAAGCTCGCGGCTGCGTACAAGAAGTTCGCTGCGCCACCGCCGGCTCCGCTTCGCCCGCTGTCGTCGCCCTCGAGCACACCGGCTTCGGGGCTCCAGTTGGGCCCCATGCCATGAAGCGCTGCGTGCAGCTCTGGCTGCTGCTGGCTGCGGCGTCCGCGCAAGCGCACCCGGTGCGTGCGCAGGCCCTGTGCGCGAAGGGCGAGACCACCTACTTCAGCTGCCCCGCCAGCAACGGCCGCTCGATCAACCTGTGCGGCAAGCCCGCGCAGACCCTGCAGTACCGCTTCGGCAAGCCGGGGCGCGTGGAACTCGCCTTTCCGGCGCGGCCGGAAGACGGCCCCGACGCGTTCCGTTATGCCCACTACGCCCGCTATCAGGTCGACCGTTTCGAACTTCG
>JAYVTD010000050.1:0-3938 GCA_043774765.1 Rhizobacter sp.
CACCCGCTGGTCGGCGAAGTGCAGACCTGCGGCCTGATGGGCGCGGTGCAACTGGTGCAAGACAAGGCCACCGGCAAGACCTTCCCGGGCGAACTGGAAATCGGCATGGCCTGCCGCGGCCACTGCTTCGGCAACGGCCTGATCATGCGCGCGGTGGGCGACCGCATGATCGTGGCGCCGCCGCTCGTGATCACCCGCGCGCAGATCGACGAGATGATGGCGCTGATCCGGCGCTGCCTCGACCTCACGCTGGCCGACGCCACTCGCCAGGGCTGGCTGCGTGCATAACGCTCAGCGTGGCACGGGGTTTGCCTGTAGCTGCCAAGGCGCTCGCGCTGGCTAGACTGATCGGCGCAGCCAAAGATTCAACCCAACTTCCAATGACAAGGACTCGACCATGAAACGGATGTTCAACACCCTGCTCTCCCTGGCCTCGATCACGGCGGCCGCCAGCCTGCTGCTGGCCGGGCCGGCCCGGGCACAGGAGGAAGAGAAGCTGCTGAACGTCTACAACTGGTCCGACTACATCGCCGAAGACACGATCAAGAACTTCGAAAAAGAGACCGGCATCAAGATCCGCTACGACAACTTCGACAACAACGAGATCGTGCACGCCAAGCTGGTCGCCGGCAAGACCGGCTACGACCTGGTCGTACCCTCTTCCGGCTGGGCCAAGCTGCAGGCCGACGGCGGCCTGCTGCGCAAGATCGACAAGAGCCTGCTGCCGAACTACAAGAACCTCGACACCGACATTCAGGCCCAGCTCGCCAAGCTCGACCCGGGCAACCAGTTCATGGTGAACTGGCTGTGGGGCTACACCACCGTCGGCATCAACGTCGACAAGGTCAAGGCAGCCCTGGGCAACATGCCGATGCCCGACAACGCCTGGGACCTGGTCTTCAAGCCCGAGTACATCAACAAGCTCAAGTACTGCGGCGTCTCCTTCCTCGACTCGGCCACCGAGGTCGTGCCGGCTGCGCTGTGGTACCTGGGCAAGCCCGCGTACAGCAAGAACCCCGGCGACTACGCCGCGGTGACGGCGCTGCTCAAGTCGATCCGGCCCGGCGTCACGCTGTTCAGCGCGTCGGGTTACATCAACGACATGGCCGGCGGCTCGATCTGCGTGGCGCTCGGCTGGTCGGGCGACATCAACATCGCGAAGAACCGCGCGATCGAAGGCAAGACCGGGCAGAAGATCGAAGCGCTGCTGCCCAAGACCGGCGGTCTGCTGTTCTTCGACACCATGGTGATCCCGGCCGACGCGCCGCACCCGGGCAACGCGCACAAGTTCATCAACTACATCCTGCGCCCCGAGGTGCACGCGAGCATCACCAACAAGGTGTTCTATGCCAACCCGAACAAGGAATCGCGCAAGTTCATCAAGCCCGAAGTGGCGAACGACCCGACCGTGTTCCCGAGCGAGGCCGAGATGAAGAAGATGTCGGTGCCCGAAGCGATCAACAACGACATCCGGCGCCTGATGACGCGCACCTACACCTCGTTCAAGACCGGTCTGTGAGCGTGCGATGAGCGCTGAAGCCTTCCTTCAGATCCGCAACGTCGTCAAGGACTTCAGCGGCTACAAGGCGGTCAACAACGTCAGCATCGACATCGCCAAGGGTGAGATCTTCGCGCTGCTTGGCTCCTCGGGCTGCGGCAAGACCACGCTGCTGCGCATGCTGGCCGGCTTCGAGACGCCGACCTCGGGCAACATCGTGCTCGACGGGCAAGACCTCGCGGGCATGCCGCCCTACGAGAGCCCGATGAACATGATGTTCCAGTCGTATGCGCTGTTCCCGCACATGACGGTGTGGGACAACGTGGCCTTCGGGCCGCGGCGCAGTGGCATGTCCGCCGCCGAAGTGTCGGCGCGCGTCGAAGAGATGTTGAAGCTCGTGCAGCTCGGCAAGTTCGCCAAACGCAAGCCGCACCAGTTGTCGGGCGGGCAGCAACAACGTGTGGCGCTGGCTCGCAGCCTGGCGAAGAAGCCACAACTGCTGTTGCTCGACGAGCCGCTCGGCGCTCTCGACAAGAAGCTGCGCGAAGAAACCCAGATCGAGCTCGTCAACATCATCGAAAAGGTCGGCGTGACCTGCGTGATGGTCACGCACGACCAGGAAGAAGCGATGACCATGGCTTCGCGCATCGCGGTGATGAGCGAAGGCCGCTTTCTGCAGGTGGGCGCGCCGAGCGACATCTACGAAACGCCGGCCAGCCGCTTCGTCGCCGACTTCATCGGCAACGTCAACCTGATGGAAGGCACGCTCGAGACCGACGAGGTCGACCACGTGACGATCCGCTGCGCCGACTGCACCCACTATGTCGGCCACGGCATCACCGGCACCGAAGGCATGGGCGTTTCGGTGGCATTGCGGCCCGAGAAGATCCGCATCTCGCGCGACGCGCCGGCGCCACTGGCCGGCGAGCCCGAGCCCACATTCAACCGCGTGCGCGGCAGCGTGAAGGACATGGCCTATTTCGGCAGCTTCACCGTCTACCACCTGGCGCTGGCCAGCGGCCTGGTGCTCAAGATCAGCTCGAGCAACACCGAGCGCCACCGCGCCGACCAGCTGACCTGGGGCGACGAGGCCTGGGCAACTTGGTCGCCGACTTCGCAGGTGGTGCTCACAACATGAGCACTCCCCTGAAGCATGCCAGCCGGGGCGGCCGCTGGGCCGTCATCGGCGTGCCCTACTTCTGGCTGCTGCTGTTCTTCATGCTGCCGTTCCTGATCGTGCTGAAGATCAGCGTCTCCGAGATGGAGACCGTCAGCTTCAAGGACGTGCTGACCTGGAAAGACGGCGTGCTTGCGTTGTCGCTCAAGCTCAGCAACTACGCCTCGCTGGTGCAGGACGACCTGTACTTCCTGACCTACGTGTCGAGCCTGAAGTATGCCGCCGTCACGACCGTGCTGTGCTTGGGCCTGGGCTACCCGTTCGCCTACTTCATGGCACGCGCCAAGCCGACCATCCAGCCTTCGCTGCTGATGCTCGTGATGCTGCCGTTCTGGACCTCGTTCCTGCTGCGTGTTTACGCCTGGAAAGGCCTGCTCAGCGAACACGGCTGGGCCGCCAACTTCATTTCCGGGCTCGGCCTCGACCGGCTGCTGCTGGCCTTCGGCCTGATTCCGGCGCAGGGCCAGCTGATGAACACGCCTTTCTCTCTGGTGCTGGGCATGACCTACACCTACCTGCCCTTCATGATCCTGCCGCTGTACTCGAACCTGGCGAAGATGGATCTGCGCCTGCTCGAAGCGGCGAGCGACCTGGGCGCCACCGCCTGGGTCGGGTTCTGGAAGATCACCGTGCCCTTGTCGAAGGCCGGCATCATCGCCGGCTCGATGCTGGTCTTCATCCCTTGTGTCGGCGAATACGTGATCCCCGAGTTGCTCGGCGGCCCGCAGACGCAGATGATCGGCCGCACGCTCTGGGACGAGTTCTTCAGCAACAACGACTGGCCGATGGCGTCGACCGTCGCCGTGGCGATGGTGCTCTTGGTCATCGTGCCACTGGCGATCTTCAACAAGTATCAAGCCGAAGCGACGGAGAAGCGCGCATGAACGCAGCCGCCGTCAACAAGTGGTTCGGGCGCGGCTGGCTGTCGCTGGGCTTCGTCTTCCTGTACCTGCCGATCGTGGCGCTGGTGCTGTACTCGTTCAACGATTCGCCCCTGCCCAACGTCTGGCGCGGCTTCACGCTCAAGTGGTACGCCGCGCTCGGCAGCGACACCGAAATGCTCGCCGGCCTGTGGCTTTCGCTGAAGATCGCGTTCTTCACCGCGTGCTCGTCGGTCGTGCTCGGTACGCTGGCGGCAATAGCGCTCGTGAAGTACCGGCGCTTCAGCGGCCGCACGCTGTTCTCGGGCATGGTCAACGCGCCGCTGGTGATGCCCGAAGTCATCATCGGCCTGTCGCTGCTGCTGATGCTGGTGTCGATGCA
>JAYVTD010000051.1:0-4575 GCA_043774765.1 Rhizobacter sp.
GTGCAGGCCATGTTCATCATCAGTGGCAGGTGCGTGCCCGGGCTGGTGCCGGGGTTGCAGTCGGTCGACACGGCCATCGGCACGCCGTGCCGGCGCAGCAGCGCAATCGGCGGCAGCTTGGTGTCGCGCAGGAAATAAAACGCGCCAGGCAGCATCACCGCCACGGTGCCGGCGCGCGCCATCGCGACCACACCGGCCTCGTCGAGGTGCTCGAGGTGGTCGGCCGACAAGGCGCCGAACTCGGCCGCCAGCGCCGCACCGCCCTGGTTCGAGAGCTGCTCGGCGTGCAGCTTGACCGGCAGGCCTTGCGCGCGTGCCGCTTCGAACACACGCCGCGTCTGTGCCGGCGTGAAGCCGATCGTGTCGCAGAAGGCGTCGACGGCGTCGGCCAGTTTCAGGCGCGCCGCTTCGGGCAGGATGTGTTCGACGATCTCGTCGATGTAGGCGTCGGGCCGGCCGGCGAATTCCGGCGGCACGGCATGGGCGGCGAGCAGCGTGGTGCGCACGTCGACGGGAAAGTGCTCGCCGAGTTCGCGCGCCACGTGCAGGCACTTCAGCTCGGCCTTCTGCGACAGGCCGTAGCCCGATTTGATTTCGACCGTGGTCACGCCGTGCTGCATCAGGCTGCGCAGGCGGCGTGCCGACTGGGCCAGCAGGTCGGCGCTCTGGGCCTCGCGGGTCTGGCGCACGGTCGAAAGAATGCCGCCGCCGGTCTTGGCGATGTCTTCGTAGCTCGCGCCTTGCAAACGCATCTCGAACTCGCGCGCGCGGTCGCCGGCGTAGACGAGGTGGGTGTGGCAGTCGATCAGCCCGGGTGTGAGCAACGCACCTTCGGCATCAAGCTCGCCCCGCACCGGCACGGCCGCGTTCAGCTGGTCAGCCCGGCCGACGCCGACGATGCGGCCGTTCGTGACGGCAACGATGCCGGCGGCCGAAACGCTGCAGGCGTCGTCACTGCAGGTGACGACGCGCGCGTTGCGAATCAGCAGGTCGATGTGGGGCGGCTCGGTGGGTGGCATGGAGTCTCAGACTTCGCTCAGCAATTGGCTTCTTGCGGCCACGAAACGTTCGCAGGCCGGTCCCTCGAGCGTGTGTCGGCCTTCGGAGATGCGCTGCCGCCCGCCGACCCACACGTCGCGCACGCTGTTGCTGCCGTGGCTCGCGAACACGTGGTTCGCGAGCACCTGCGAAGGGCTCAGACCGGCAAGCGTTTGCGACACATCCAGCACGACGAAATCGGCCTGCGCGCCGATGGCCAGCATGCCGATCGCCCGCCCGCTGGCGCGCGCACCACCGGTCGCGCCGGCGAGCCAGAGTTGGTCGGCAACTTGCGCATGGCGGGCGCTGGCGAGCACGTTGCGTTGTTGCCGGGTCATGCGCTGCGAGTATTCGAGCAAACGCAGTTCTTCGGCCACGCCGATGCTGGCGTGGCTGTCGGAGCCGACGCCCCAGTGGCCATTGGCTGCAGCCCAGCCGACCGCATCGAAAACACCGTCGCCAAGGTTCGCCTCGGTGCTCGGGCACACGCCGACGGTCGCACCGGTGGCGGCTGCGGCGCGCGTTTCAGTGGCGTTCATGTGGGTCGCGTGCACGAGGCACCAGCGGGCGTCGACGGCGGCATGGTCGAGCAGCCATTGCACCGGGCGCTGGCCGCTCCAGGCGAGGCAGTCTTCCACCTCTTGCGCCTGCTCGGCGATGTGCACGTGGATCGGTGCAGTGGTGTCGATCGAGTTCAGTCCCGAGGTCAGCTCGGCGAGCGCCTGCGGCGCGACGGCGCGCAA
Organism: Rhizobacter sp.; assembly: GCA_043774765.1. Taxonomy (GTDB): domain Bacteria; phylum Pseudomonadota; class Gammaproteobacteria; order Burkholderiales; family Burkholderiaceae_C; genus LMDS01. Next base: position 1,782 of record JAYVTD010000051.1, read on the forward strand.
CGAGTGCGGCGCCACGCCGGCGCGCGCGCCCTGCGCGCGGATGCGCTCGACGATGCGCAGCAAAGCGTCGACGCTGTTGATGAAACGCCGCTGGTCGGCACGCGGTGGCAGCCCGGCGAAGCCGGCGTGTTGGTACAGCACCGGCAGCAGCGTGATGCCGATGCCGGCGCGCTGCGCCGCGGCGAGCAGGCGCAGCGACATTTCCGCGAGGTCGCCATAGGGCTGGCCGGCAGCATCGTGGTGCAGGTAATGAAATTCGCAGACCGCGGTGTAGCCGGCCTGCAGCATTTCGACGTACAGGTGGGTGGCGATGTCTTCGAGCTGCTCGGGCGAGATCGCCTGCGCGAAGCGGTACATCAGGTCGCGCCAGGTCCAGAAGCTGTCGTTCTCGCCGCCGGCGCTGCGGTACTCCGACAGGCCGGCGAAGGCACGCTGGAAGGCGTGCGAATGCAGGTTGGGCATGCCGGCGATCAGCGGGCCGGCGGCGCGTGGCACGTGCGTGACGGTTGCCAAGTCGACGCGTCGCACGTCGGTCAGGCGGCCAGTGTCGTCCCAGGCCAGCAGCACGTCGCGGGCCCAGCCTTCGGGCAGCAAGGCGTTTGCGGCGAAGAGCGCGCGCTGGGGGTCGAGGGTGGAGGTCATGGCCTTCGATCGTGGCACAAACGCACGAGCAGCAACGCGCCGGCGGGCTGCGGCGTCACGCCGATGCGCGGTGGCGGCCCGCGCCACAACAAGGCTTGCATCGGACCGAGTGTTGCGGACGATGTGCCGGTGACGCGCCACTCGCCTTCGCTGCAAAGCAGCAGCGTGACATCGGCGCTCGCCGGTTCGAACGCGCTGCGCTGCACCGACACGTCAGCGGCCCACGCGCCGCGCCGGGTCATCACGTTGAAGTCGCTGCTCTGGCCGTCAATCAGGGCGGCGGAAAGCGGCGTGTCGCCGCTGAAGTGGAACGGTACGAGCGTGTGGTCGAGGCGGTGATCGAGCGCGCCGCCGTCAGAACGCAATCGCAGGCCCGCACCCCGCAGCAGCACGATGCAGCGATCAACGCCGGGGAAGGCCGAGAACGGTGCGTCGCGTTCGACCTCGGCCAGGCTGAAGCGCCAGTCGAAGCTGTTCGCACCGGCATTTTTCAGCCCGACCGCAATCTCGCGCGTGACCCCCGCGCCGTTCTTCCATGGCTGCGGTGCGATGCGGCGCAGGTCGAAGCGCTCGGCCGAGGAACTCACGCGCCGAGCATCGGCAGCTTGAGCCCCTGCGCGCGTGCCGTCTGCGCCGCCAGCTCGTAGCCGGCGTCGGCGTGGCGCATCACGCCCGAGCCGCTGTCATTGACGAGCACACGCGCCAGGCGTTTGGCCGCCGCGTCGCTGCCGTCGGCCACGATCACCATGCCGGCGTGCTGCGAGTAGCCCATGCCGACCCCGCCGCCGTGGTGCAGCGAGACCCAGGTGGCGCCGCCGGCGCAGTTGAGCAGCGCGTTGAGCAGCGGCCAGTCGGAGACGGCGTCGGTGCCGTCTTTCATCGATTCGGTTTCGCGGTTCGGGCTGGCGACCGAGCCGGTGTCGAGGTGGTCGCGGCCGATCACGATCGGCGCCTTGAGCTCGCCGCTCTTCACCATCTCGTTGAAGGCGAGACCTGCAAGGTGCCGCTCGCCGAGGCCCAGCCAACAGATGCGCGCCGGCAGGCCCTGGAACGCGATGCGCTGAGCTGCCATGTCGAGCCAGCGGTGCACGTGGTGGTTGTGCGGGAACAGCTCCTTGATCTTGCGGTCGGTCTTGTGGATGTCTTCCGGGTCGCCCGAGAGCGCGACCCAGCGGAACGGGCCCTTGCCTTCGCAGAACAGCGGGCGAATGTAGGCCGGCACGAAGCCGGGGAAGTCGAATGCGTTCTTCACGCCCGCGTCGAACGCGACCTGGCGAATGTTGTTGCCGTAGTCGACGGTCGGCACACCCATCGACTGGAACAGCAGCATCGCCCTCACGTGCTCGGCGCAGCTCGTTGCGGCGGCTGCCTTGAGTTCGGCGTGGCGCGATGAATCGTCGGCGGCCGCCTGCCATTGCTCGACCGACCAGCCGGCCGGCAGGTAGCCATGAATGAGGTCATGCGCCGAGGTCTGATCGGTGACCAGTGCCGGCCGGTTGGGCGCGCCGCTCTTGAAGTGCTCGGCCAGCGCCGGCACGATGCGCGCGGCATTGCCGAGCAGCGCGATCGACACCGCCTGCTTCGCGGCGGTGTACTTGTCGATGCGGGCGAGGGCGTCGTCGAGGTCGCGCGCCTGCTCGTCGACATAACCGGTGCGCAGGCGGAAGTCGATGCTCGACTGCCTGCACTCGATGTTCAGCGAAACCGCGCCGGCGAAGCTTGCGGCCAGCGGCTGTGCTCCACCCATGCCGCCCAACCCGGCGGTGAGGATCCACCTGCCGGCCAGGCTGCCGCCGTAATGCTGGCGCCCCGCCTCGGCGAAGGTTTCATACGTGCCTTGCACGATGCCTTGGGTGCCGATGTAGATCCAGGAGCCGGCCGTCATCTGGCCGTACATGAACAGGCCCTGCCGGTCGAGTTCGTGGAAGTGTTCCCAGGTGGCCCACTTCGGCACCAGATTCGAGTTGGCGAGCAGCACCCGTGGCGCGTCAGTGTGGGTCTTGAAGATGCCAACCGGCTTGCCCGACTGGATCAGCAGCGATTCATCGTCTTCGAGCGTGCGCAGGCACTCGAGGATCTTGTCGAAGCAGGCCCAGTCGCGCGCCGCGCGGCCGATGCCGCCGTAGACCACCAGGTCTTCGGGGCGCTCGGC
>JAYVTD010000052.1:0-8666 GCA_043774765.1 Rhizobacter sp.
AAAAAGTTTTTTGCGGCGCGCTCGGCCTGCTGCGGCACATACACCTTGCCGGCCTTCAACCGCAGCAGCAGCTCGTCGGGCGTCACGTCGACCAGAATGACTTCATCGGCGTCGTCGAGCACCGTATCGGGGACGGTTTCGTTGACGCGAATCCCGGTGATGGCGCCGACTGTGCCGTTGAGGCTTTCGAGGTGCTGCACGTTCAGCGCCGACCACACGTCTATGCCGGCTTCCAGCAGCTCCTGCACGTCCTGCCAGCGTTTGGGGTGACGCGAGCCCTCCACATTGCTGTGCGCCAGTTCATCGACCAGCAGCACCTGCGGTCGGCGGGCCAATGCGGCGTCCAGATCGAACTCCTGCAGGGTGCGGCCGCGGTAGGGCACGTCACGCAGCGGCAACTGTGCCAGCCCGGCCAGCAGCTCGGCGGTCTCGAGGCGGCCGTGGGTTTCTATCACGCCAACCAGAATGTCGTGACCCGCTTTTCTTTCTCGCTGGGCCGCGCTGAGCATGGCGTAGGTTTTGCCGACGCCGGCCGTGGCACCCAGGTAGATGCGCAGTTTGCCCCGACTCTGGCGCGCCTCGTCCTGCCTGATTTGATCGAGCAGTTGATCGGGGTCGGGTCGTGAATCGGGGTTGTGGGCCATCAGGCGAGGTGGGTGGGTTCAGGTGCTGATGGCAAGGTCTGATGAAAGCGTAACACCGGGCCGCGCCGCTTCAACGGCTCGGGGAAATAACTCAGCGAATCCCGGCAAGCGCCAGATTCAAACCCAGCACATTGACACGCGGCTCGCCGATAAAACCCAGCAGCGGCGTTTGTGTTTGCTGCGCGACCAGCGCTTGCACCTTGTCCAGCGGAAGATTTCTGGCCCTGGCGACGCGCGTGGCCTGGTAGCTGGCAGCCGCCGGACTGATGTGCGGGTCCAGTCCGCTGGCAGACGCCGTTACCAGATCGACCGGCACCGGCGCCGCGTTGCCGGGATCGGCCGCCCTCAAAGCCTCGATACGTCCCTTGACCGCATCAAGCAACGCGGGGTTGAGCGGACCCTGGTTAGAGCCGCTGGACGCAGACGCGTTGTAAGGCATCGGGCTGGTGGCTGATGGACGGCCCCAGAAGTTTTTCGCGTCGCTGAAGTTCTGCCCGATCAGACTGGAGCCAACCGGCTTGCCATCACGAAGAATCAGGCTGCCCGCCGCCTGTTCAGGAAACAGCGCCTGCGCCGCGCCGGTGACCACCAGCGGATACGCCAGGCCCGTGATCAGGGTCAACAGCACGAACAAAACCAGTGCCGGACGAAGTATGTTTTTCATGGTGTTTTCCTCAAACAAAATTCATGGCTACCAGCAACAGGTCAATCGCCTTGATGCCGATGAAAGGAACGATCAGGCCGCCCAGGCCATAGATCAGCAGGTTGCGGCGCAGCAGCGCTGCAGCGCCCACCGCCCGGTACTTCACGCCCTTGAGCGCCAGCGGGATCAGGAACATGATGATCAGCGCGTTGAAAATCACCGCCGCCAGAATCGCCGACGACGGGCTGCCAAGCCGCATCACATTGAGCGCGGCCAGCTGCGGATAAGTTGTCACAAAAATCGCCGGAATAATGGCAAAGTATTTGGCGACGTCGTTGGCAATCGAAAACGTCGTGAGCGAGCCGCGCGTCATCAGGAGCGCCTTGCCGGTTTCCACGATCTCGAGCAGCTTGGTCGGATTCGAATCCAGGTCGACCATGTTGCCGGCTTCCTTGGCGGCCTGCGTGCCGCTCTTCATGGCAACCGCCACGTCGGCCTGCGCCAGCGCGGGAGCGTCGTTGGTGCCGTCACCGGTCATCGCGACCAGCCGGCCTTCGGCCTGGTACTGACGGATCAGCTTGAGCTTGTCTTCCGGTGTGGCTTCGGCCAGAAAGTCATCGACGCCGGCTTCCGCTGCAATCGCCGCCGCAGTGAGCTTGTTGTCGCCGGTGATCATCACGGTCTTGATGCCCATGCGGCGCAGCTCGCCGAAACGTTCCTTGATGCCGCCCTTGACGATGTCTTTCAGCTCGACCACGCCGAACACCGTCGCGCTGTTGCCGTTGATCTCGGCCACCACCAGCGGCGTGCTGCCACGCCGCGCTGTGTCTTCAACGGCGCGTGTCACTTCGGCGGGAAAGCTCGTGCCGTTCGCTAGCAGCCAGCGCCGGATCGCATCGGCCGCGCCCTTGCGGATCTGCCGGCCTTGCCAGTTCACGCCGCTCATGCGCGTTTGCGCAGTGAAGGGCACGAAGCTCGCATCGTTGCCTGCCATCTCGCGTTCGCGGATGTGGAACTTGTTCTTGGCCAGCACGACGATGCTGCGGCCTTCGGGGGTTTCATCGGCCAGCGACGCGAGTTGTGCCGCATCGGCCAGCGCGCGGTCGAGCACGCCAGGCGCAGGAATGAAGCTCGATGCCTGCCGGTTGCCGAGCGTGCTCGTACCGGTCTTGTCGAGCAGCAGCACGTCGACGTCGCCGGCCGCCTCGACAGCGCGGCCCGAGGTGGCGATCACGTTCGCCCCTAGCATGCGGCTCATGCCGGCCACGCCGATGGCCGAGAGCAGGCCGCCGATGGTGGTCGGGATCAGGCAGACGAGCAGCGCCACCAGCACGGTGATGCTGACCGGCGCACCGAGCTTGTTCGCATCGACCGAATACAGCGAATAGGGCAGCAGCGTCACGGTGGCCATCAGGAACACCAGCGTCAATGCGACCAGCAGGATCGTCAGCGCCACTTCGTTCGGTGTCTTGCGGCGCGTCGCACCTTCGACCATCGCGATCATGCGGTCGAGAAAGGTCTCGCCGGGGTTCACGCTGCAGCGCACGACGATCCAGTCCGACAACACACGCGTGCCGCCGGTGACCGAAGAGAAGTCACCTCCAGCCTCGCGGATCACCGGGGCCGACTCACCGGTGATCGCGCTCTCGTCGACCGAGGCCACGCCTTCGATCACTTCGCCGTCGCAGGGCATGGTGTCGCCGGCCTCGACCAGCAGCACCGCGCCGATGCGCAGCTCGTCGGTCTCGACCGGAATCCACGACGCGCCGTGTTTCGGTTCCTGCAGCTTCTTCGCGATGCCGCGTTTTTTCAGCCCGCGCAGGCTCGCTGCCTGCGCTTTGCTGCGGCCTTCGGCCAGCGCTTCGGCGAAGTTGGCGAACAGCACCGTGAACCACAACCACAGCGCGTTCGCGCCGATGAACCAGGCGGGCGCTTCGCCGGTGCCGAACAAGGCCTGCAGCCACAGGCCGGTGATCAGCAGCGCGCCGATCCAGACCACGAACATGACCGGGTTGCGCCATTGCAGGCGCGGGTTCAGCTTGACGAAAGAATCACGCAGGGCAGGCTTCACGAGTTCGGCCGAGAACAGGCCGGCGTGGCGGGGTTTGTTCATTGACGCAGCAGTGCTTGTCATGGCGTCTTTCAGTGGGTGTAAAGGTTCAGGTGCTCAACGACCGGGCCGAGCGCGATGGCCGGCACATAGGTCAGCGCGCCCACAAGCATCACCGTGGCGATGAGCAGCACGATGAACAGCGGGCCGTGGGTGGCCATGGCGGTGGCGTTGCCGTCTTCGCCGATGCGTTGCACACGTTTCTTCGCGGCGAGCGAACCCGCGATGGCGAGCACGGCCACGATCACGGCGAAGCGGCCGAACCACATCGCGATGCCGAGCAGGGCGTTGTAGAAAGGCGTGTTGGCCGAGAGGCCGGCGAAGGCACTGCCGTTGTTGTTGGCTGCCGACGAGAACGCGTACAGCACCTCAGAGAAACCTTGCGCACCGGGGTTCAGCATGCCGGCCCGCCCTGCATCGAGCGACACGGCGACAGCGGTGCCGGCAAGCACCAGCAGCGGCGTGATCAGGATCGCGATCGACACCAGCTTCATGTCGGTCGGCAGGATCTTCTTGCCCAGGTATTCCGGTGTGCGGCCGATCATCAGCCCGGCGATGAACACCGTGAGAACCGCGAACACCAGCATGCCGTACAGGCCCGAGCCGACGCCGCCGAACACCACTTCACCGAGCTGGATCAGCAGCATCGGCACCGCGCCGCCGAGCGGCGTGAAAGAAGCGTGCATTGCGTTGACCGCACCGCACGACGCGGCCGTGGTGATGGCCGCGAACAAGGTGCTGGCGGCAATGCCGAAGCGTGTTTCCTTGCCTTCCATGTTGCCGCCCGATTGCAAGGCGCTTCCGATCTGGTCGACACCCAGCGCTGCGATCTTCGGGTTGCCGGCCTGCTCGGCCAGCATGATGGCGACCACGGCAGCGCTGAAGATGACGGTCATCGCGATCAGCAGCGTCCAGCCCTGGCGCTTGTCGTCGACCATCTCGCCGAAGGCCAGGCACAGGCCGGCCGGGATCAGTAAGATCGCCAACATCTGCAGCAGGTTGGTCCAGGCGTTCGGGTTCTCGAACGGGTGTGCCGAGTTGGCGTTCAGGAAGCCGCCGCCGTTGGTGCCGATCATCTTGATCGCTTCCTGCGACGCGATCGGGCCCATCGGCAAGGTCTGCGTGCTGGTGGTCTTGGCCACCTGAGTGGGCTTGCCGTCGGCGCCGTTCGGGCCGGCTTCGGTGTAGGCCACCTGTTCCGTCAGCGCGACATCGGCATAAGGCTTGAAGTTCTGCACCACGCCTTGCGCAGCGAGCACCAGCGCGAACACGAAGCTCAGCGGCAGCAGCACGTACAAGGTGATGCGCGTCACGTCGACCCAGAAGTTGCCGAGCGTGTCGACCGCGTGGCGCGCGAAGCCGCGGATCAGCGCGAACGCCACCGCCATGCCGGTGGCAGCCGACAGGAAGTTCTGCACCGCGAGCGCGAGCATCTGGGTCATGTAGCTCATCGTCGTTTCGCCCGAGTAGCCTTGCCAGTTGGTGTTGGTGACGAAGCTGATCGCGGTGTTGAACGACGAGTCGGGCGAGACGGCCGCGAAGCCTTGCGGGTTGAGCGGCAGCACGCCTTGCAGGCGCTGCAGCGTGTAGACCACGATCACGCCGACAATGTTGAAAGCGAGCAGCGCCAGCGCGTAGTCTCGCCAGCCCTGTTCACGCTCGGGCGAAGCTCCGCAGGCGCGCAGCACGGCCGAGTCGACGCGCTGCAGGCGGGTCAACCGGCCCTGCGCCACGGCGGCGAGCCAGCGGCCCATCGGCAGCGCGAGCAGCAGCACGGCGAGCACGTAGCCGCCGAGCAGCAGAATCATCTGGGTGCTCATCAGAAGTCTTCCGCGCGAACCAGCGCGACCACGAGGTAGACGAGCAGGAACACGGTCACCGAAGCGCCGAGCCAGTACATGCCGTACATGTTGAGGCTCCTGCTCAGTGGCGCGTGGGAACAGCGGGCTGCAACAGCTTGCTGCAAGCCCACACCAGGGCGGCGGTGCAAGCGCACAGGGCCACGAAGGCAACGATCCAGAACAGGTCCATCAAGCTCTCCTTTTGATGGAGAGAGCTTAGGAACCGGCGCGCAAGAATGGTCTAAATGTGCAGCGCTGTGCCGTAAATGCGGTGTAAATGCGCAGGCTCGGCCTTGCCCACCGGTGGCTTCAAAATGATCGACAGACACACGCGCCGCACGCTCAAGCCACCTGTTTTTCCACGTGTCCGTGGCGGGTGTACAAGAACTTGAGCACCTCTTTGCGGAAGTGCACGTAGCGGCTGTCTTCGGCCAGCTCGACGCGGTTGCGCGGCCGTGGCAGGTCGACGTGCAGGATCTCGCCGATGCTGGCCGCCGGACCATTGGTCATCATCACGATGCGGTCGCTCAGCAGCACCGCTTCGTCGACGTCGTGCGTCACCATCACCACGGTGCTCTGGGTGCGCAGCACGATCTTCAGCAGCTCGTCCTGCAGGTGCGCGCGGGTCAGGGCGTCCAAAGCGCCGAAGGGTTCGTCCATCAGCAGGACCTTCGGTTCCATCGCCAGCGCGCGGGCGATACCGACACGCTGTTTCATGCCGCCCGAGATTTCGTGCGGGCGCTTGAACAGCGCGTGGCCCATGCCGACGAGTTCGAGCGCCGCTTTGGTGCGCTCGTCGAGCTGCGCCTTGCTTTCGGTCGGCCCGAAGACCCGCTCGACTGCCAGGTGCACGTTTTCGAAGCAGGTGAGCCAGGGCAGCAACGAATGGTTCTGGAACACGACGCCCCGCTCCGGGCCGGGGGCGGCGATCTCGCGGTTGTCGCAGAGCAAAACGCCGCTGGTCGGCAGCGTCAGGCCGGCGATCAGGTTCAGCAGCGTCGACTTGCCGCAGCCCGAGTGGCCGATCAGCGTGACGAACTCACCCTTGGCGACCGTGAGGTCGATTTCTTTGAGCGCGTGGAAGCGGCCCTTTTTCGTGGCGAACACCATTTCGGCGTTCTGCACTTCGATGAAGTTTTTCATGGCGAGGGTTCCTTGAAAATCAGACTTCGTCGTAGGTGAAGCGCTTGGCGATCGACACCAGCAGCCATTCGAGCAACATGCCGACCACGCCGATCACCAGGATGGCGATCAGGATGTGCATCACGTTGAGGTTGTTCCACTCGTCCCAGACCCAGAAGCCGATGCCGACGCCGCCGGTCAGCATCTCGGCCGCCACGATCACGAGCCAGGCGGTGCCCACGCTCAGGCGCACGCCGGTGAGCATGTAGGGCAGCACCGAAGGGAAGAGAATCTTCGAGACGATCTTCCATTCGCTCAGGTTCAGCACCCGCGCCACGTTCATGTAGTCGGCCGGCACGCGCTGCACACCGACGGCGGTGTTGATGATCATCGGCCAGATCGAGCAGATGAAGATGGTCCAGATCGCGGCCGGGTTGGCGGCCTTGAACACCAGCAGGCCGATCGGCAGCCAGGCCAGCGGCGACACCGGCCGCAGCAGGCTGATCAGCGGCGACAGCATGTTGTTCAGCACGCTGAAACGCCCGATCAAAAAGCCCATCGGAATGCCGACCAGCGCGGCCAGGCCGAAGCCCACCGCCACGCGTTCCAGCGAATACAGGATGTTCCAGCCGATGCCCTGGTCGTTCGGGCCCTTGCTGTAGAAAGGGTCCGAGAACACCTTGACCGCTTCGACGAAGGTGGCCGCAGGTGTCGGAAACGTCGTGCTCTTCATCGTGAGCAACGCCCAGATGCCGATCAACAAGGCCGCGCCGGCGATCGGTGGCAACACCTTGAGCCAGAACTCGCGTGCGTCGAACGGCTGCCGGGTGGATGCAGGCTTGGGCGGAGGCTGCACCACGCTCTGCAGTGCGGCCGCGGCCTTGGGCTCGACTGACGCCACGCGTGGTGAATGAAAAACGGCACTGACCATGGCGGTTCTCCCGGGGTTGGTTCGGTTAGGCCTTGACGGCAAAGCTGTCGGCGTACTTCTTCGGGTCCTTGCCGTCCCAGACCACGCCGTCGATCAACTTGCTGGTGCGCATCACGTCTTTCGGCACGCTGACCTTGAGTTGCGCGGCGGCCTGCTTGTAGAGGTCGATCTGGTTGATCTGCTTGGCGACACCCAGGTAGTCGGGGTGCTCCTTCAGCAAGCCCCAGCGCTTGTGCTGCGTGAGGAACCACATGCCGTCGCTGAGGTACGGGAAGGTCACCGCGCCGTCGTTGAAGAACTTCATGTAGTTCGGGTCGTCCCAGGTTTTGCCCAGGCCGTTCTGGTAGCGGCCCAGGATGCGCTGGTTGATGACGTCGATGCTGGTGTTGACGTAGCTCTTGTCGGCCACGGTCTCGGCCATCTTGTTCTTGTTCAGCAGGCTGGCGTCGATCCACTTGCTGGCCTCAAGGACGGCCATCATCACGGCGCGCGCCGTGTTGGGGTACTTCTTGACGAAATCAAAGGTGGTGCCGAGCACCTTTTCGGGGTGGTCTTTCCAGATGTCCTGCGTGGTCACGGCGGTGATGCCGATGCCGTCGGCGATCGCGCGATGGCCCCAGGGCTCGCCGACGCAGTAGCCGTCCATGTTGCCCACGCGCATGTTGGCCACCATCTGCGGCGGTGGCACGGTGATGACCTTGGCGTCTTTCAGCGGGTTGATTCCGGCCGAAGCCATCCAGTAGTACAGCCACATTGCGTGGGTGCCGGTCGGGAAGGTCTGTGCGAAGGTGTACTCGCGCTTGTCGGTGTTCATCAGCTTGGCCAGGCTGCCGGCATCGACGGCGCCCTTGTCGGCGAGCTTCTTCGACAGCGTGATCGCCTGGCCGTTGTTGTTGAGCGTCATCAACACCGCCATGTCCTTCTTCGGCCCGCCGATACCCAAGTGCACGCCGTAGACCAGGCCGTAGAGCACGTGCGCCATGTCGAGTTCGCCGTTGACGAGCTTGTCGCGCACGCCGGCCCACGAGGCTTCTTTGGTCGGCACGATCTTCACGCCGTACTTCTTGTCGAAGCCGAGAACCGAAGCCATCACGACCGAAGCGCAGTCGGTCAGCGGAATGAAGCCGATGCGGACTTCTTCCTTTTCCGGCTTGTCGGAGCCCTGCGCGTAGACCGCGGACTGCAGCCCCGGAACGAGGCCCGCGGCGCCCACTGCTGCGGCGCCCTTGATCAGGTTGCGTCTGCCCATGCTGATCTTTCGTGAGGAGGTTTGTGCCATGGCTGGTGCTGGGTTCGAGGTTCGGAAAACAAAAACGGCGTCCGCACGTCTCGGGCCGTGAAGCCGCGATCGGTGGGGACGCCGTCGTCCTGAAAC
>JAYVTD010000053.1:0-3326 GCA_043774765.1 Rhizobacter sp.
GCTGCTGGTGCTGGTGACGCTGTACGCGGTCAACCGGCCGGCGCGCGCGGCCCGGCTTCCGCCGACTATTGGCGCAAGCCGGAGGCATCGCGGACTCCCTGCATTCCTGCGACAAGCACGCCCACCAGGCGGGTCGGTGTTCAGTCACCCGCGAACGCAGGAGTGCATCCCATGAAGACAGTTGTTCTGTGCAATCAGAAGGGTGGCGTCGGCAAGAGCGCCGTCGCCACGCTGCTGGCCCATCACCTGGCCCATCGCGGGCGCAGGGTGTTGGCGATCGACCTGGACCACCAGGGTAACTTCAGCAAACCGCTGCGCATGTCCGGCCGCACCACGGCGTCGTCGTTCACGTCGGACGCCTTGATGACGGGCAGCGCGCCAGCCTTGCCCAGCGGCTCGTTCGTGCTTGTCCCGAGTGACCGGGCGTTGCTCAGCCTGGAGCGCCAGCCGGCACTGCACACGCCGTTCGCGCGCCACTTCCGGAGTTTCCTGGCGACGGTGAACGATGCCTTCGATGTCTGCGTGGTCGACACGAACCCGAACCCCGACATCCGGCTGATTGCCGCGCTTGCCTCGGCCGACTTCGTGCTGTCGCCGATCCAGCTCAGCCAGGAAGCGATGGACGGCGTCAGCGGGTTGCTCAACCATGAGCGTGTCGGCCTGCGCAAGATCAAGGCGGTGCTGAACTCGAAGCTGAGCCTGATCGGCTTGTTGCCCGCACTGGTGGAGCCGACGCCGTTCCAGAAGGCCAACTTCCTGCAGGTCGTGCAGCGCTACCACCCGCTGATGATTCGCATCGGCGACGGGCCTGGCGCATTCGCCTCGATCCCACGCCGGTCGTGCATCGCCGAAGCCCAGGCCGCCGGTGATGTGCTGTGGGAGATGAAGAAGACCGCCGCCCGCGACGCCTGGCGCGAGATTGAACCCAGCCTGAACCGCATTGCCGACATCGTGACGGGTCTGGCCAGTTCAACCTTCAGCCCTTCAACCCTCACCGCGGAGGCCAGCCATGTCGCTGCAGCTTGATGAACTGGCGGCGCTGGATGCGCCCACCCTGACGACCAGCGGCCAGCCTTTGATGCTCGCCGTCGACAGCATCGAGGAGGATCCGGACCAACCCCGCCACGAGTTCGATTCCAACGCGTTGAACGAACTCGCGGAGACCATCCGAGAGCGCGGTGTGCGCCAACCGATCTCGGTGCGGCCGAACCTGCAGCGAGCGGGCCGCTGGCTGCTCAACTTCGGTGCCCGTCGGCTGCGAGTGTCCAGGCTGGCCGAGTTGAAGGAGATTCCCGCCTTCATCGACACCACGGCCGACAGCTACGACCAGATGATCGAAAACGAGCAGCGCGAGGGTCTCAAGCCACTCGAGCTGGCGCTGTTCGTGCAGAAGCGCCTGGCGATCGGCGACAACCAGGCCGAGATTGCCAAACGGCTGGGCAAGAGCCGGCAGTGGGTGACGTTGACCACGGCCTTGATCGAGGCGCCGGACTGGTTGCTCCAGGCTTACCGCGAGGGGCGATGCCGTGGCATGAACGAGCTCTATGAGCTTCGTCGATTGCACGGCGAATACTCGGGCTCTGTGGAGACGTGGGTCGCGCAGTAGGGTGCCATCACGCGGGATCGCATCGCGTTCTTGCGGGACGAGCTCGAGAGCAGATCAACGCCGGCGCCAAAGCCAGATGCCGAAACATCCACACCACCACCAGCATGGGCAACCGTTCCTGCTCGTGTTCCCAACCGATCCAACGGCCGCGAGTCGACCGCCGACACTGCCGCACCTGACCCGCAACCGAGTCGAAGCCCGAACTCCGACCATCGCATCCATGTCGAGTTTGACGGGCAGGACTACCAGCTCGTTGTCTCGGTCGCGCCAGACCAGGTTGGCCACATGTACGTGCGCCCGCTGAGGGGCGGGCCGCGCAGGCTGGCCCTGGCCTCAGGCTTGAAGCTGCTCGGCTTCGTGGGCGGCTGACGGCGCTGTCACTCCGAGTGACAAAGGTGGCCGTGGGGCGGGTTCGCTGATCGCCTACGTCCGCCAACTGCTCGGCATGATCAGCCGTCGGGTGGGTTGTCACTCCGAGTGACAAGGCAAGGCCGGAAGGTTGGTCTGGCCCAGTGCCCACCGTGCCAGATCGTCGGCGCCTGCTGATCCGCCTGGCAAGTTGTCACTCCGAGTGACACGTGGCGCGCTTGGAGGCCGACCACGGCGACGACGCTTTAATTTGCGTCACCAACATCAGCTCACGCTGCCGCGTCCAGCTGGCGCGCACCTGCTTCCTGTTCTGCGCTTGGTCCTGCGCCTGGCGCGCCAAAGCGGCCGGCGTTTCGCGGTGTCCCATGCACCCTGATTGTTGTCACTCTGAGTGACAGCCAAAGGCAAACCTGGACCCGACAGACCGATGATTCTGAGAACGGAATCATCGGTCTATTGACCTCGAACCGAGCCAATACTGAATGCGTAGGTGAGTGCAGAGATAGGCGCGGTGGCGCCGTTGTCAGACACGCTTCGCATGTCAGAAGTCTCGGGTTCATGGCACCCTCGTCAAGAGATCGAATCAGCGTTGACCTGCGCGGCTTGAGAGCCGCGCTGTTGGCGCAAGCGCGTGCTCGCGGTGTCACGCCATCAGACCTCGTTCGCGGTGTGTTGGCTGAAGCGTTCGGCGCTGCTGATTCGAGCCAGCGCGCGCTCGGTTCCTCGACACCTCGGTCAGCAGCGCGCGGGCGCGTCCGCTTGTCTCTGCGCCTCACCGCCGAGCAAGCCCGCTCGATCACGTTGGCCGCCAAGGCTACGGGGCTCTCCACCGGTGACTTCGTCGCGGGCCTGGTGGCCGGCGTGCCAGTGCTGTCCGCCGGCGCGAATCGCACCGACCACCTCGCGGCCCTCATCGCGTCCAGCGCAGAGGTCTCGACTCTCAGCCGAAATATCCATCACCTGACCTCACTGCTGCGCCAGGGCGCATTTCGCGCGGCCCAGGAGTACCGGCCCATGCTCGACACGCTGGCCGATGACCTGCGCGGTCACCTGGAGTTGGCTGCTGGCGTCCTGGCCGAATTGCGGCCGCGCAGCGTCAGGGCCGGTACGCCACGCCACCTCGTGACCCGACGGAGATCCCATGTCTCAAGCCCCAAACATCGACGGCGTTCTGATCCAATGGGGCGACCGGCTCTTCTATCCCGGCAACCGCGTCGTCAAGGTGAAGCCGCAGCCCAAGCTGGCCGGCGGAGCAGCCCGGCAGCGCGCCGCTGCCATCCGCGAGCGCATCGAAGCCACCGTTGTCCGGCGTGCGCCCCAGGTGATGGTCAAGGTGACAGGCGGCGGGCGC
>JAYVTD010000054.1:0-2383 GCA_043774765.1 Rhizobacter sp.
TTGTTCGGCCTGGGCGCCGGCACGCCGCTGGTGTTGATCGGCAGCCTGTCGCGTGAAGCGATGCAGCGCGTGCGCGGGCGCTTGCTCGCCGCCGGTCAGCGCGGGCGCTGGCTGCTCGGTGGCGTGATGCTGGTGCTCGGCGTTTTGATCCTGACCGGTTGGGACAAAGCCTTCGAGGCCTGGGCTGTCGAACATTCGCCCGATTGGCTGACCTTGTTGACCACGCGTTTTTGAACGCCGATCAGCGGCGCTTGCCGCCCCCGAGAATGCTGCCGAGCACGCCGCGGATGATCTCGCGGCCGACGCTGGAACCGATGCTGCGTACCGCAGATCGCGCCGCCGATTCGGCCAGGCCTTCGCGTTTGCCGCCGCGCGGGCCGGTGCTGCCAAAGAGCACGTCTTTCAGGCCGCCGAAAATGCCGCCGCCGGAATCCGCCGGCTGGCCGGCGCCGGGCGCGGGCATCGGGCTCGAGGGGGCGCCGCGGCCATTGGTCGGTGTCGACCCCGCTGCAGCGCCGCCGCTCGCCACCGCTCGCCCCTTGATTTTTTCGTAGGCCGATTCGCGGTCGACGGTTTTTTCGTACACCCCGGCGACCAGCGACCCCGCGATCAGCGCCTTGCGCTGCTCGGGCGTGATCGGTCCGATCTGGCTGCCAGGCGGGATCACAAAGACACGCTGCGTCACGCTCGGCCGGCCCTTCTCATCCAGCATGCTCACGAGCGCTTCGCCGACCGCCAACTCGGTGATCGCGGTCTCGATGTCGAGCCCCGGGTTCGCGCGCATCGTGCTCGCTGCCGCCTTCACCGCCTTCTGGTCGCGCGGCGTGAAAGCGCGCAGCGCGTGCTGCACGCGGTTGCCGAGTTGCGCCAGCACGGTGTCGGGTATGTCGAGCGGGTTCTGGGTCACGAAGTACACGCCCACGCCCTTGCTGCGCACCAGGCGAACGACGAGCTCGATGCGCTCGACCAGCGCGGTCGGCGCCTCCTTGAACAGCAGGTGGGCTTCGTCGAAGAAGAACACGAGCTTGGGCTGCTCGAGGTCACCGACTTCGGGCAGCTGCTCGAACAGCTCGGAGAGCATCCACAGCAGGAAGGTGGCGTACAGGCGCGGGCTGTTCATCAGCTGGTCGGCGGCCAGGATGTTGATCACGCCCTCGCCATCGGTCGTCTGCATGAAGTCGGCGATGTTGAGCATCGGCTCGCCGAAGAAGTGGTCGCCACCTTGTTCGTCGATCTGCAACACGCCGCGCTGGATCGCGCCGATGCTGGCGGCGCTGACGTTGCCGTATTCGGTCGTGAACTGGCTCGAGTTGTCGCCCACGTACTGAAGCATCGCGCGCAGGTCTTTCAGGTCGAGCAACAGCATGCCGTTGTCGTCGGCTATTCTGAACACGAGTTGCAGCACGCCTTGCTGGGTCTCGTTGAGCGCGAGCATACGGGCCAGCAGCAGCGGGCCCATGTCGCTGACGGTGGCGCGCACCGGGTGGCCTTGAGCGGCTTTATCGGTGGCGAACACGTCCCACAGCGTGGCCGGGCAGGCGGCCGAAGGTGAGGGCTCGATGCCCCGTTCTTTCAGGATCGCCGCCAGCTTCGGGCTGACCTTGCCGGCTTGCGTGATCCCGGTCAGGTCGCCTTTCACGTCGGCCATGAAGACCGGCACGCCGCGCTGGCTGAAGTTTTCGGCCAGCGTCTGCAGCGTGATGGTCTTGCCGGTGCCGGTGGCGCCGGTGATCAGCCCGTGGCGGTTGGCCAGCGCCGGCAGCAGAAAACATTCCACGGTCTCCTTGGTGGAAACGACGTGTTTGGCGATCAGGATGGGCTCGGCCATGGGTTGCTCCGGTGGGCAGGGGAAAGTGGCACGTAAAATTGCAGTCTAGCGAACAGCGGGCCGCAATCGGGCGGCCTGCCCAAAAGGGAGCCTCATGGCCGGTCATTCCAAGTGGGCCAACATCCAGCACCGCAAAGGTCGGCAGGACGAAAAGCGCGGCAAGGTCTGGACCCGCGTGATCCGTGAAATCACCGTGGCCGCGCGCCAGGGCGGTGGCGACCTGGCGATGAACCCGCGGCTGCGCCTCGCGGTCGAGAAGGCCAAGGCGGCGAACATGCCGGCCGACACCGTGAAGAAGAACATCGACAAGGCCACCGGCAACCTCGAAGGCGTGAGCTACGAAGAAATTCGCTACGAGGGCTACGGCATCGGCGGCGCCGCGATCATCGTCGACTGCATGACCGACAACAAGGTGCGCACCGTGGCCGAGGTGCGCCACGCCTTCAGCAAGTACGGCGGCAACATGGGCACCGAAGGTTCGGTGGCGTTCCAGTTCAAGCACTGCGGTCAGTTCGTGTTCGCCCCGGGTACGAGTGAAGACAAGGTGATGGAAGT